>NZ_JBPLZQ010000097.1:0-39675 GCF_054018175.1 Geoglobus sp. | reverse complement strand
CCATCCTCTTTAAGAATCTCCCTGATCTCATCCCTCAGCTGGTTATAACTTCCCCTAAGCTTCCCTGAATCTCCTTTACCTGCAGACTTAACCCAGCTGGATATCTTCTCCCTCTCAATCTTGTGTAATCTCGCAAACTCGTAAATCGAATTAATTACATCTTCATCAGCTGAAATCCTTCCATAACTCCAGGCTACAGCCTCAAACCTCTCCTCAGCTTCTTCATCAGACTTTGAGAGAACGATTCTGTGGACAATTTCAGCACAGTCAAAGGGATGAATCCCGGACTTGGCCAGATAACCAGAGAGGTGGAAAATCAGGCTCTGCCTGTGGCCCTTCCTGTAAACCTCCGAGATCTGGGTTATTATCTTCTCCTTGGTTTCCCTGTCCAGCCTTTTCCAGCTTATTTTATGAGATTGAGAGGTGAGAGGAGGAGTGGGAGAGGGTGAATGATCCCCAGTGTGGGAGGATTCAAAGGGCCTTTCGACCGGCAGGGAGAGGATGAGCTCTGGATCAACGCTGGATGTTGGGCTGAACTCTATGATCTCGGCCTTGATGGGCTTCTCCGGATCCTTGAAGTTGTAGAAACCGGGAAGTCTTAACACCCTTGCACAGTCTTTGGCCTTGTTGTCAGCCCTGAATTCGCTCAGGAAAGAGATGAGGATGGAATTCAGCTTCTCAATCTCCTCCTTCGGAACCTCACGGCTTAGCTTGAACAGGATCTGAACACCATGACCTGTGAAGACCGCAACGGTTGGAGTTATGCCATGCTCTGAGAGTTTTTCGCAGGCCTGATAGTGGACGTCAAAACACCTTCTCCAGATCTCCTCTGGGTCCAGATTTTTACACTCCTCAAGGCTTAGAACATCCAGATCCACCCAGCAGACATCAGCTTTATCAACCACAGCCTCCTTATTCCCAGCCCTATCTTTCCTGGGGAGAACGCCGTAATAAACGTTTGAACCGTTGAAGCTGTGAGAGGAAAGGAATGAGAGAGCTTCCCCAGTTGAGGTGAAGAAATAGGATCTGGCTTTTCCCTTCTCGATTAGTCGGATTTCGAGGAGCCTGTTTTTGCTTGGCGAGACTATGAAATCCAGGAAACTTCGAACCCCACCGTTTAAATATCCCTTGGACCCTCCATTTTCTGAAGTTCCGACCAGCATGTGCTCCTCCCTTTTTAATTTTTAGACGTTTGAAATACCAAGTTCGTCAATGTATGCGTCAATTGCACGCCTGATTACTTCTGAATCAGAAGAAACGCCGAGCTGAGCTCTGATCATCTTAATTTTTTCAACGTATGCTGGTGGAAGGCTAACGAATTTTCGCACAACCATATCTTGTTCACCCATTTTGTTTTTACAACATTATGTTGAAAAAGGTTTATAAACTTTACGCCAATATGTTGTATGTCAAGGTGAGAATATGGACGAACTCATCCGAAAATATGGTGTTCAAACGCTAAAGGCTATTATGAAAAGGAAAAACAGGGCAAGATACAGAGAGATTTTAGAAGACTTTCCAGCGACTTCGGGGACCTTAAGTAGGGTTTTGAGGGTTTTAGAAGAAAATGGATATATATCGAGAGAAATAGACCCAAATTCTCGACCGCCTACTGCCTATTATTCCGTAACTGAAAACGGAAAGATCTTGGTTGAAAATGACTTTAAAGAATCTTACATGGCTCTTGTTGAATTTGACCTTCAAGAAGCAAAAGCACTTCTCAACGATCTCAAAAAAAGCTTGAGAGGCTTGGAAAAATAACTTGGCAACATCATGTCTGCCAAAATTCCAGAAAAACTCAATGCAAAAAACATAGAGGTTATAGATGTTGTGGTGAAAGGAGACAACATCCTCAAAAACAACAACAGTAAGTTATGGGCAGATATTTTCACTAACCAAGGGGTTTTGAGACTCCCTGTAGCTATTGATACGGAGATGGATTTCTCAGAAGTGCTTTCATATTTAGATGGACAAATTTACTTGAACCCTAATAAAGTTGAAAGAGATTCTTGGCAGGATGTCGTTTACTTGATTAAACATGCTGCGTATCACCTCCACAAACCTTTTAGATTTCCATTTAGTGCATATTCAATTCTAAACTTCGTAGTTATTACTGAAATTATTGACTACAGTTATGAGGAAAAAGAACGTTTGTACAGAGTCCTGCTCAAAGATCCAAACAATTTATGGGAAGATGTTTTAATCAATACATTTCCGGGGATATACTTTGACGAAATAAGAATGGGTGACATACTCGATAGGGAACCACGAGAAATCGCAGACGAAATAACTGAATCTATTGTGTTCAAAACAACCAATAATCAGTTGAATAAATTTGATGAATTGTTTGAAAACGATTCAGAAATGTCGAAACTTGAAAAATTGTTCATAAATTACCTAAATTTTGATCCGTCAGAGAAATTTCAAGAACTTTCACTCTATGTTATGGTTAACGAAGCCGCGAAATATCTCAAATACAAAAGCCCATCAATTAATCTGAGCAGATTTAAGGAGACGCTTCTCCATAGAATCAGAAAGCTGAAAAATATCGAATTCCGATGGATAAACAACCCTAAATATTCACCACCTAAGACAATAGAGGAAGCTTGGCTGAAATCTTATGGAATCCATGAATGGTTTAAAATGGTATATTTGGCCTCGACAGACATAATCGAGCCCTATGAGGTTGAGCTTACCCTCAATTTCATTAGTCTTTTACCTAAAACAGAAAACAATCTTGAACAGAACTATGTTGCAAGATACGATATTGCAAAAAAATTCCTCAGTAGATTACATTTGGTTGCAATAACTGATGGGGATTCAAAACCAGTACCACCAATACCTTGTCCTTTAAAGGAGTGTTTCACATCAGTCTGCCAAGAATGTCCAATAAACTTTGTATGCGTCTTTTCGAAAATTTAGAGTATAGATCTTGGAAACATTTATGCCACATGCTAACACCACCATTTCCTGTGGATGTCCAATATGTCCAAAAAACAGTCATGATGAGAAGACAATCTAAGGGATGAGTTGGGAGTTTAAGAGATATCCCCAGTCGTAGAGAGAGAATAAGCTCATGTCCAATACTTTTCATTCTGTTCTCGGCTGAAAATCCTGTCAGATTCCTCAGATTTCACTTGGACATGTTGGACACGGCAGACAAACATATAATTTTGTGAGGTCAGGGTGTGTCGAACCCTGTGTCCAATGTGTCCAACGTGTCCAAGTTGAAGGGTGTCATGTCCCGTGTCCAACGTGTCCAATGTGTCCAATTAGAAAAGTTAAGAGTAAAAGAGTATAGAGAACCTCCCCAACTGGGGAATATAATAATAAACTCTTTTTTTTACTCTAAACTCTTATTTTTTATTTTATTACAGCTCCCGCTAACTTTATCATTTTATGCGTATGTTATTCCATTATGCCACGTCCAAACCTTGGGAAGGCTCGTGTCAGCCTGACTATTCGGAAGGATGTCCTGGAAGCTTCGAGGGAATACATCCCTAACCTGTCTCAGTTTCTCGAAGACCGTCTTCTGGAATCTCTAAGATGGGTAAATCATCCTTTAGCTGTTCAGATTGGATGGACCGGTGGGGATTTGAACCCCAGGCCTCCGCCATGCCAAGGCGGCGCTCTCCCAGACTGAGCTACCGGCCCGGATGGTACTGCATATCCAGATGTGTTTATAAGTATTGTCCTTCCTTCTTCTCCTGAATTCTACATGATTTAACAGCGTTGAAAAGATTTATAAACATAATTTACATTTGTTGTAAAAAGGAGGGGGAATGGATGCGCTGGCGTTCCTTTGCAAAATACATAACTGCGATTGTGCTGCTGATGGCTCTCATAGTTCAGCCGGTGTTCTCCAGACCGGAATACATGAAGGAGTTCAGAGATTATCCAGAGGACGTAAAAAAGTGCACACTCTGCCACGTACAGAGCTCCGGGTACGGAGGACTCAATGCGTTCGGTAGGGACTTCGCAATGGAAAAGAGTGTTACAAAAAAACTTCTTGACATGGACAGTGACGGCGATGGATACGATAACCGCGTCGAGTTGAATTCGGGAACGTTTCCAGGGAACCCTGACTCTTATCCGGGTAGGGAGGCCCCTGGATTTCCTGTCGTTGTGGCGGTTGTGGTGGTGGTCATGGCAGCGTTCCTGAGAAAGGCTTAAATATAATTTTGCAATAAATGTAAAATAAGGTGAGAGGATGCTGAAGAAAGGGGTATTGGCTGTGGTTTTGGTGCTGGCGCTCATGAGTATTGGTCAGGCTCAGTTTAACTCAAAAGACGTCGAAGAGAAAATTTACTGTCCATGTGGGTGCGGCGAGATCTTGGCGAACTGCCACTGCGAAACTGCTGTGAAAGAGAGGGCAGAGATTAACAGGGAACTGATGGCGGGCAAAACTCCTGACGAGATCGTGGAGAAGTACGTGCGTCTTTACGGGAGTTCGATACTCGTTAATCAGGAGGTCGAGTCGATCAAAAGTGCATCCAAGTCCAAGTCGGTGAATTTGCTTCCCCTGTATATTGTAGGCCTGCTGGTGACCGGGATAATCGCATACAACTTCGGTAAGGGGTCAGGAAAGGGCAGGAAGGGTAGAAAGGGTAAGGATAATTGGGAACTCAAGTAGTGAGGTGGTTTTTGTGGACGTAGGATACATTTCAATCATTCTCGCTCTGCTGTCGTCTCTTGTGGCGCTCTGGGGGTACTATCTTGGTATCCGGAACAGAGACGTTTCGATGCTGAGGGTCGGGGAAAGGGCAACATACGCGACAATACTGTTCGTGGTTGTGGCTTCGGCGATACTTGTGTACTACTTCCTCTCGGACAACTTCTGGATAGAGTATGTGGCCTCGTATTCGAGCAGGAACCTCTCTGATTTCTACAAGTTAACCGCATTCTGGGCTGGATCTGACGGATCTCTGCTTCTCTGGGCACTGATACTGTCAGGTTACATATTTGCGTACCTGAAGCTGGAAAAGAAAGACGTTCTGTCGGCATACACGCTCATATCGTCGATTTCAATACTGTCTTTCTTTCTGCTGCTTCTATCGACTGTATCGAATCCCTTCGAAGAGCTCGGCTTCATGCCTGCTGACGGGATCGGGCTGAACCCACTGCTTCAAACTCCGGAAATGGCCGCACACCCGCCGACACTGTTCATGGGCTACGCAGGAGCGGCAATCGTTTTTGCTCTCGCGATATCGGGCGTCCTGCTCGCCGACGACAGGTGGGTGTTCCGGGCGAGAAAGTGGATCGTCTTTACCTGGATATGGCTGACCCAGGGAATTTTCTGGGGCGCAATCTGGGCGTACAGAGTTCTGGGGTGGGGCGGATACTGGGCGTGGGATCCAGTTGAGAACTCCTCACTCCTACCGTGGCTGACGCTCTCAGCACTCATGCACAGCGTGATGATTCAGGAAGCGAGGAGGGGTATGAAGCTCTGGAACATCATTCTGGCGTTCGTCACGTTTGAGTTCGTCATTCTCGGAACCTTCATAACAAGGAGTGGCGTCATAAGCAGCGTGCACGCATTCGGACAGAGCAACCTGACTCCCCCGTTCATGGCAATGCTGGTAGGCGTCCTTGCAATAACGCTGTGGATAATTTACGAAAGAAAGGACTACATAACGAGCGAGGACATCATTGAGTCAGTTGCATCGAAGGAGGCGACATTTCTGTTCAACAATCTGATACTTGTAGCCTCTGCCCTCACGGTATTCTGGGGAACGGTGTTTCCGCTCATTAGTGAAGGCATCGCGGGCTACAAGGTGACGATAGGTCCACCGTTTTACAATCAGGTTATCACGCCTCTCGCACTGTTGTTGATCGTGCTTCTCGGCTTCTGCATAGCGTTCCCATGGAGAAAAGCGAGCGGAAAGGATCTGGTGAGGAGGCTCAGATTCCCCGCTCTCGCTTTCCTGATCGGCGTTGTGGTTTCCATCGCAATTCAGCTCAGAGCGGAGATGGCTCTTGCGCTTTCGATATTCCTTTTCTCCCTGACAACCCACATCCAGCAGTACCTCTGGGATACGGCCAAGTTCAGGGAGGAGTACGGAAACCTCAGCAGCCTGAAAATTATCCTCAGGAGAAGAAGGAGGTACGGTGGATACACCGCCCATCTCGGGTTGCTCTTGGTATTTCTCGGCATAGCCGGGGGAGTGTACACGCAGACATTTGAGAACGTGTACATGAACGTTAACGAGCAGAAGAACTTTGGAGATTACACGCTGGTTTACAGAGGCCTCGAGTTTGAGGAGGATTCCCTCAAAATGGTGTGGTATGCGCACGTGGAGGTCTGGAAGGATGGCAAATTCTTGGGCGTTCTCAAGCCGGCAATCGAGAAGTACAAGACCGGTAACGGCGAGGAAATCCGGAAGGTAGACATATACACGGAATTTCCCGAAGACCTGTACCTGATTTTCAACGGTGCTGACGAAAAGTCCGCGCTCTTCGAGGTAAAGATAGAGCCCACTGTAAATCTCATATGGCTGGGAAGCTGGGTTCTGACCGCCGGTGGAGTTTTCGCGCTGATTCCAAGAAGACTGGTGAGTAGCATTGTTTTCAAAACCGAGAGTGAGGTGAGAGCATGAGGATCTTCGCTCTGCTCTTTCTTTCACTGCTCGTGCTGATCCCCTCAGGTGCACTCGCGCTGAGCGTGGACGATGTCCAGAGCGACGTAATCTGCACGTGCGGGTGTGGCAAGATCCTGGAAAACTGCGACTGCGCGGCGGCTGAGAGGATGAGGGGCGAGATCAGGGACATGATCTCAAAGGGCATGAGCAAGGAGCAGATAATATCCGAGTTGCAGGCCATGTACGGCAAGGAAGTCCTCGCCAATCCTCCAAAGGAGGGCGTCTTTGCGGGACTCTGGTATTATCCAGTCGTGGTCCTTGGTGTGGGCATAGCTGTAATTTACGTGATATTCAAAAGGAGAAACGCCAGGTGGTACGCCGACCCGGACGAGGTCATAAATGAAGAGGATATTGAACTCGAGCACTAACTGTAAAACTCTTCCAATTTTTCTTTTGCCCTTCTCAGCGCATCACTCCCCGCGATCCTTTCGGCGTACTCGTCGGCCATGACCTCAATTCTATCCTGTGACAGAGGGAGGAAGGTCAGGTACTTGAGCCTGCTTAGAAGGGGCGTTCTGTTTTCCAGAACATGGAACTTCTCGTGAGCAAGCACGGCCTTCAGCTCGTCCTCATCCAGGAGGTCCAGCATGCCTGCGGAGACAAAAACATCTCTTCCGAGAGTGAAGGCTCTGGGAATTGATGAGTGCAACACGTAAACTCTTTCCAGTTTCACAAGCTTTTCGAGCTCTTCATCGCGCTCAAACCCGAAGTTTCTCTTGAGGTAGTGTCTGTAAATGTAGGGTGAGGCGACAAGTGTGAACATTGCAATCAGGGCGTAGACGAGGTATGCCTTGATGAAAAGGCCCATGTCACACGACATCGAGACGAACAGAATTGGCGCATTTATCAGGGCGAGAACGTTGGCGAACCAGTAAAATCTCAGCTTTTCAATGCTGTTTCTCACGAGAAAATAACCTATGAGGGATATGAGAAATCCCGCAGTTACCAGGGCAGAAGGAATGAAAAGCGGAGAGTTCTTGAGGCATACAACTGTGCACTCAAGGGCGTTCATTTCTTTATCCCCTTTCTGTGGAAGTACTCCACAACAACCTCTCCGAAGTTTTCAACCAGCTTGTCGAGAACGTTTTCCACAAACTTTCTCGTTATTTCCTCTCGAGACAGTTTGGGATAATAGACGAACTTTCTGCGCCCGTCAATCCTCTCCTGCTTTCTCTCAACAAGCCCGTTTTTCACGAGCCTGTCGAGAGTAGCCGCTACGCTTGAGAGTGAGGCGTTTATGTTCTGAGAGATGAGCGAAACGTGTGAAGGGCCGTTTTCCCACAGGAAGTTCATTATCTTTTCCTCAAGTGGTGAAAGTGGTGAGATCTTATCGTCAAATTCTATCCTCTCCACCTTGACCATAAAAAAATTTACATTTGGTGTTATAAAAACTTTGCCAATTCTCTGCCGTCCACACACTAACGAGAGGCACTCCTCCAGATCAGCAGAGCGGGAGGTAAAAACAGGAACAGAACGGCGATGTTCAGCGAACCAATCTTATGGAGAATTGAAAGAACGATCAGGATTTGCAGGACTCCGAGGGCTAAGGGAATGAGGCTCATATGCCTGTGCCGGGTTCTTCCGAGGGCTGTCAGAACACCTCCTACGGTGCCGGTTATGATGTAGTATGCGAGAAGGACGATCCCCGTTACAACGATGGCCTTGCCCGAGATCAGCATGACGTACGAGAGGTACAGAATGAGGACGGATATTGCGGATACAACCACTCCGGCATAGTAAGCCAGACCCCTGAGGTTCATGGGCTGGATTGGATCGAATGTTGATATGTGTTTCCGCACACTGTGCAATTCGGCGTCGTAACATTTATGATTAATCATTTCCAAATGTGCCCGGTGGTTGCGGTGTCCTCTTCTCTCTCCAGGGACGTGGTTCTGAAGCTCCGGGAAATTGTTGGTAGTGAGAACGTGGTTCTCGATCCTGAGAGCTACCTCTACGACGAAACTCCCCCTCTGATAAGACCGGAGGCATCAAGGGATGTGGCTGTGGTAAAGCCGGGAAGCACGGAAGAAGTTTCCAGGATAATGAAGCTTGCAAACGAGCGTAAAATTCCGGTGTTTGTCAGGGGCGGTGGTACGGGGCTGAGCGGTGGGGCAATACCCACGAGACCGGGGATCATCCTCTCGATGGAAAAGATGAACAGGATAATTGAGATTGACGAGCAGAATCTGATGGCAGTCTGCGAGGCAGGAGTTACGCTTAGACAGCTGCTCGATGCTGTTGAGAGAATTCCAGGCCTGTCGTTTCCGCCTCACCCCGGTGACGAGGGTGCTCAGATTGGGGGGCTTGTCGTAAACAATGCTGGTGGGGCCAGAGCAGTGAAGTACGGGGTGATGAGAAACTATGTGGTTGGCCTTGAGGTTGTGCTGCCAACCGGCGAGGTGCTGAATCTCGGCGGAAAGGTGATAAAGAACGCAACAGGCTACGATCTGCTTCACCTCATAATTGGGAGCGAGGGGACGCTGTGCGCTGTAACGAAAGCAGTTCTCCGCCTGATTCCTGAGCCAGGGGCGACATACACGCTCGTCATCCCATTTGAAAGCGCAGAGAACGCAATCAGGGCTGTGCCGGAGATACTCAGGAGCGGGGTTACTCCTCTCGCGATGGAATACATGGATATCGAGGCCATAAGGGCCGGGGAGAGGGTAACCGGCAAGAGGTGGCCTTGCAGCGGAGGTAAGGCTCACCTGATGGTAATCGTTGATGGAATGGGTGAGGACGAGCTGATCAGAAAGGCTGAGGTAATTGAGAGAATATCGAAAAATCACGGCGCACTTGACGTTCTTGTTGGGGTGAGCAGGAGGGAGCAGAGGGAAATACTGGAGATTCGAAGCCTGATTTACGAGGGACTCAAGGGCGAGACGATTGAGGTTCTTGACGTCTCGGTTCCGCCTGCGAGCATAGCAGAGTTTGTTGAAACCTGCCAGAAGGAGGCTGAAAGGCTCGGCATTCGGGTTCTGCACTTCGGGCATGCGGGAGATGGAAATGTCCACCAGCAGATACTGAAGTCGGGAATGGGTGAGGACGAATGGCTGGAAAAATATCTGAAATTCAAGGAGTTTGCGTTTGGCGTGGCGAGCAGGCTTGGGGGGTACATCACCGGAGAGCACGGTATAGGTTCGGTCAAGAAAGCGGACATGCTGAAAACCCTGCCCGAAAAAAGCATAGAGCTCATGAAGGCAATAAAAAAGGTCTTTGACCCCAACGGCATTCTGAATCCGGGGAAGGTCATCGATCTGGAGTGATTTCAGGACATCATGCTCTCAACCCACTTTTTGAAGGCTTCGTACGACATTGCTCCGACCCGTCTGCCCTTCAGCCTTCCATTTTCGAAGAACAGGAACGCGGGGACGCTCTTCACTCTGAACCTCCGGGATATCTCCTGACTGGAAGCTGCATTTACCTTCAGGAAGATGACCTCTCCCTCGTACTCTCTGGCGAGCTTTTTCAGGATCGGCTCCATGGCCTCGCATGGTGGGCAGTTTTTTCCCCAGAAGTCCACGACTGCATATCTGCTGGACTTCAGGATCTCGTCAAAGCTGGAATGGTCGACACTGATGGGCCTGCCTGCTGTGTTCTCACCCCTCCTGAACAGTCTGTCCATCAAACCCATACCTATCTCTTGACTCTCTCCAGCAGGCGTTAAAAAGCATCCCCGGATTTGGTTGCTGCATCACAGCCGGGAAAACGAATTCGCGAAATAAAAGTCTGAAATAAAAAAGAGATCGGAAGTCAGCCGCACTTGGTGAATCCACACATCCTGCAGGTCATGCAGCCCTCTCCGTACTCGAGAATGTTTCCGCACTCCGGACACATCCCGCCTATGAGCTTTGTCCTCTGGGCTTCGTGGCTTTCCTCCTGAGCCTCACCGGTGAACTCGGTCAGTGGCTTCACGCCCTTAACGTCCATTTTTATCTTCCTGAACTCTCCCCTTAGGTGCTTCTCCAGAACCTTCGCAACACCGTCTGCGCAGCTCGTTATTATCTCTCCGTTGTCGAAGCCAACTGAGGGGCACCTTATTCCCTTGAGCTGCCTTATCAGAGCTTCCGGATCAACCCAGCTTCGCAGAGCAACACTCAGCAGCCTGCCTATTGCCTCTGTCTGGGATGCAGCACACCCACCGCTCTTTC
The DNA here is from genome assembly GCF_054018175.1 of Geoglobus sp. Taxonomy (NCBI): domain Archaea; kingdom Methanobacteriati; phylum Methanobacteriota; class Archaeoglobi; order Archaeoglobales; family Archaeoglobaceae; genus Geoglobus; species Geoglobus sp. The sequence goes on along the minus strand of NZ_JBPLZQ010000097.1, from coordinate 28,889 downwards.
CGAGCTGCACGAAAACTTCCGCTATTCCGTGTTCGTCCTCGTTTATCGTGACGTAGAGAGAACCGCATCCAGTCCTCGTCTCCACCGTCGTCCCCTTCGTTATTCTGGGTCTGGGTCTCGGCTTCTGGAACCTGGCAGGCGGTCTGACCTTCTCCTCCTCTTTCTTCTTCTCGGTCTTCTTTACAGATAACACCTGCTCCTCTCTGCTCCCGTCTCTGTACACCGTTATACCCTTGCACTTCAGCTCGTAGGCAAGCAGGAACGCTTTCTCCACATCTGCCCTCGTTGCGTGGTTGGGCAGGTTTATTGTTTTGCTCACCGCATTGTCCGTGTACTTCTGGAAGGCAGCCTGCATTCTGACGTGCCACTCTGGCGAGATGTCGAGGGCGCACTTGAACACTCTCCGAATCTCTTCGGGAATCTCGTCGATCCCCTGAATGCTGCCCTCCTCAACGACCTTGGTGAGGATGTCCTCATTATAGAGGTCGAGGGCCTTTAGTGTTCTCTCAAAGACAGGATTCACCTCGAAGAACTCATCGCCGTCGAGGATGTTCGCCCTCTTGTATGCCAAGGCAAACACGGGTTCGATTCCGCTGCTGCATCCTGCGATGATGCTTATCGTCCCCGTTGGTGCTATTGTGGTGGTGGTGGCGTTCCTTATCCTGATGCCCTCCTTTTCCCACACGCTCCCCTCCCAGTTGGGGAACACGCCCCTCTCCTCTGCAAGCTCCTGAGACATTCTGTGACTCTCTTCCTGAATGAACTTCATCACCCTTTCTGCCAGGCTTACGGCTTCGGGGCTGTCGTAGGGTATGCCGAGCTTGAACAGCGCATCGGCCCAGCCCATAACTCCCAGACCAATTTTTCTGTTCTTCTTGGTCATTTCCGCAATTTCCGGGATGGGGTAGCTGTTCACGTCTATGACGTTATCGAGGAATCTTGTTGCGAGTCGTACGACCTCTCTCAGCCTCTTCCAGTCGAAGTCCTTTTTGCCCTCGTCAACAAACTTTGAGAGGTTTATTGAGCCGAGGTTGCAGGACTCATACGGAAGGAGGGGCTGTTCACCGCAGGGATTCGTGGCCTCTATCTCTCCAGCGTGTGGGGTGGGGTTGTGCCTGTTTATCTCATCTATGAAAATCACTCCCGGCTCTCCGTTTCTCCATGCCCCCTCAACAATCAGGTTGAAGATCTTCCTGGCGGGAATCCTCCTCATGACCTCGCCCGTTCTCGGGTTTATGAGCTCGTAATCTCCGTCGCTCTTCAGCGCCTCCATGAACTTCTCGGTTACGGCGACGCTTATGTTGAAATTCCTGAGCACGCCCTCCTCCCACTTCGCGGTTATGAACTCCTCTATGTCCGGGTGGTGGACGTTCAGAACTCCCATGTTCGCGCCTCTCCTCTTCCCGCCCTGCTTTATCTGCTCTGTTGCGGCATCGAAGATCTTCATGAAGCTCACAGGCCCGCTTGCCACACCCATGGTTGACTTCACTATGTCCCCCTTGGGCCTGATTCTCGAGAAGCTGAATCCAGTACCTCCTCCACTCTTCTGAACTCTCGCCATGTCCCAGAGGGCCTTGAATATGCCGTCGATGCTGTCATCAACGGGGATGACGAAGCAGGCTGAAAGCTGGCCCAGAGGTGTGCCGGCGTTCATGAGTGTCGGGGAGTTGGGCATGAACTCCTGCCTGTCCATTATCTCGAAAAACTTCCTGGCCCATTTTTCCGGATCTCCTCCGTAATTCTCTTCTGCTTTTGCTATCGCCCTTGCAACTCTCCAAAGCATCTCCTCTGGAGTTTCTATCGGTTCACCATTCTCGCTCTTCAGTAGGTACCTCTTTTCAAGCACGACCTTCGCGGTGTTGCTCAGCTCCATCTTACCACCATCAAGTTAATTTGATTTTTAATCAAGCAATCTTGCGTAAATCCGCCGTGAGTTAAACCTTTCGATTCACTCGATAACTGGATTATGTCGGTAAAAAACTTTCCCCTCTGACGAAAGTTGCCCTTATCAATAATCTATCCTGCTGTGGAGACGTTCTGTCCTATTTTATGGGTTTTGCTGAATTAAAGTTTCATGAGTCTGACGCTTCTGTCGGGGTTGGCCACACCGTACTCTCCAGCTGAAAGAGTCCCGGTGTTCAATACGACCGTCTTGCCAACTCTCTCCACGCCCCTCGCCTCGTGTATGTGCCCGCAGAAAACGGCATCGAACATCTCTATGCTCTCCCTGATTGCCAGACTTCCCGCATTCACCCCGGAGTGCGTTCTGTCCAGAACACCGTACGGGGGAGAGTGGGAAATCAGGATGTTCCTCTTTCCGGGCTTGAATTTCCTGATGAGCCTCCTGTAGTGGTCCTCGTCGTACTCGGACGGAGTGTTGAAAGGGGTGTGGGGCGAACCTCCGAGGCCGTGGAACGTGATGCCCTCAATTTCAACGCTTTTTCCGTGGATGTACATCAGATTTTCTGACTCCATCTCACCGAACGAGTCCTCGTAGTCGCAGTTTCCGTGGACGAAGAGGCACCACCTGAATGCTTTCTCCACAATCTTGATGAACCTGCTAACGTCACCCCTCCTAAAATCCGTTATGTCACCACACACTGCCAGGATGTCAGCTTTTTCCGACCTGATCAGCTCTTCAAGTTTTGAAAATCTGGAATGTATGTCGGAAACGACAAGAATCCTCATATTACATACATATCTCCGTTCTTTGGTGCATAGGACTCTATTCCAAGCTCTTCTTCTATCCAGCCTGCGAAAGCTTCCGTTTCCTCTCCGTGGACAGTGAACACCCTCTCCACACCCCTGTCAGCGACCTTTCTGACGAGCTCCTTGAGCTGGGAGTCATCTGCATGTGCGGAGAAATCGTACTGCTCCACCTTCATCTTCAGCTTTACCGTCCTCATTCCGAGGTCTATCGTGCTTGTCCTCAGTGCCTTGTCTCCGTTTGTGCCCTCCACCTGATAGCCTGTGAGGATGATCTTGGATTTCTCGTCGTTGTAGAGTCTCGAGATGTAGAAGAGCGCCGGTCCCCCGTTGAGCATGCCTGCGGTGGTGATCACGGCAGCCGGTTCTTCAAGCACCTTCTCCCTCTTACCCCTCTCGACGATTACTGAGTTTCTCATCGCCCTCCTTAGTTCTCTGACGCTTTTGATGTACTCGGGGTATCTTTCGAGTATCTTGGACACCTCCCTGCCCATTCCATCAACGTATGGGGTTATCCCGTGCTTTGTCAGGATCATCATGATCTCCTGAGTCCTTCCGACTGCAAAGGCTGGAATTATCGCGTGCCCTCCCATATCGAGAGTTTCAATTACGCTTTCTACGAAAAGCTTCTCAAGCTCCCTTCTTTCCGGATGCTCAACTCCAAAGTACGTTGACTCCACTATCAGGATGTCAGTCTCGGGGAAGGACGTGTCAGCACCTTCGAGCAGCCTCGTGTCCTCGAGCCTGATGTCTCCTGTGTATAGGATGTTTATGTCTCTCGACATGTACACCGTCGAGCTACCGGGTATGTGGCCCGCGTTGAACAGGGTTATCTCCCATCCATCGACCATAATTGGCTCGTCATACCCGATCTCCCTTGTATTGCTGTTGAACTGCATGTACTCTCTCTTGCCAAATGGTGGATGTTCCATGATGTTCATGGAATCTCTCAGCAGGATGTCCGAGAGCTCTCTTGTCGGAGCGGTCATGTACACCTTGGGATCGTAGTCCATCAGGTTCGGAGCAACCCCAACGTGGTCGAGGTGGCCGTGAGATATGAACATGCTTCTCGGTGCTACGCCGTTGATGGGAAATTCCGGGGGGTCCGATGGTTTCAGACCGTAGTCCAGAATAATTGAGTCCACCATTATTGCAGATCTGCCAACTTCTCTGCACCCTCCAAGGAATCTGATTACCGTCATTCCTCACCCCTTCAATAGGTTGTAATATATAGATTTCGGACTCGAAATATGCTGAACCAGACAACCGTTAAATATCATGCTGAACAATCGAAACCTGTACCATGCCCGTCTTGGCCGTGTGCTCTGGTAAGGGGGGAGTTGGAAAGACGACAGTCTCGGCTAACCTTGGTGCAGCCCTGACTGCTTTTGGCGAAACGGTGGTAGTTGACTGCGACTTCATGCTGCCAAACCTCCACATTCTATTGTCGGTTGACAGTCCCGGCCTAACGCTCCTCGACGTTCTGAAAGGGGATGCGGGGCTAAGGGATGTGACTTACAGGCTGAGGCTCTCGGTGGGGAATGCGGTCACCACGCTGCACGTGATACCTGCTGTCACATCTCTGAGCACCATGAAGGATTTTGACGAAGCAGCTTTCAGAGAGGCCATTGACGACCTCAGTGAAAATTACGACTTTGTGGTGCTCGATGTTTCCGCGGGTCTCAGCAGACTTTCGGTCACGTCTATGCAATCTGCAGATGTGGTTTACCTGGTCACGAATCCTGAGAAAAGCTCGGTGAACTCGGCAAAAAAGGTGGTCAGGGTTTCGAGGGAGCTTGGGGTCAGAGTCGGAGGCTTCGTTCTGAACAGGTATCGCGGGGAGAGGAACTACGTTGAGATTGCATCTGAATCGCTCGAAGCAGATCTCGCCGGCCTCATAAGGGAATCTAAGGATGTTGCGAGGAGCTGGGATGCAGGAGTGCCGGTTATGGCGTACAGACCTAAATCCCCAGTTGCGAGAGACTTCATGAACCTTGCGAGGGTGGTTGTGGGACAGAAGGTTAATATAAGACCATTCGGAAAACTCGGTTACCTGCTGGGGTGGTGAGCGTGGCAGAGAAGAACATAGCCGACATTCTTATGGACGATGACGAGCTCGAGGTCGTCGAGGAACTCAGGCACGAGGAATCAAAGGCTGAAAGGAGGGCAGAGCGGAAAATTTACTCGACAGTGATATTCGAAGTGGGCCCCGACATAAAGGTCAGGGTTGTGGACATCGCGATAGTGATCGTCGCGGTGATGCTGCTCTACCTGATGTTTAAAAATATTTGATTCAGAGCCTTTTTCCAAACTCCTGAGCGAATTTCACGAAGAATCCGAGCGTCTTCTGAACGTTCTCGTCTTTCAGTGCTCTCAGGAGTCCCATCATTGTGACCGGCTGGAAGTCTCTGCTCGCGTTCAGGGCATCCATCATGTTTTCCAGTATCTCCACAGTTGTCCTGTCTATGCTGAGTGCGACAGCTCCAAGGGCTTCTATCAGGTTGCTGACGACCTCTTCTGTTTCTCTGTCGAAGAAAACTCCAGCAGTTTCTGCAAGAGGAGCGAGGGTGTTGGCGACCTCCAGCAACCTTTCAGCGTTTCCGCTGTCTATCAGCTCTACAAGCTTTTCGGTCAGCGAAGCCAGCTCCTTTTCCTTCCCGGATAGCTTCTCTGCGAGGGTGACCATCGAATTTATCACTGTCTCATCACCCATACTCTCACCCCAAAAAAGAATGGTGGGTTAGCCCCTGATCTCCCTGAGCTTGTCGATCAGGGCCGGAACAACCTCGAATATGTCTCCAACTATTCCGTACTGCGCGACACCGAATATCGGTGCCTCCGGGTCTTTGTTTACTGCGATGATGAGCTCGCTGTCCTTCATTCCCATGATGTGCTGGAATGCACCGCTTATACCCAGTGCAAGGTAGAGCTTGGGCTTCACGGTCTTGCCCGAAATGCCGACCTGCCTGTCCTTTGGTAGCCATCCGTTGTCAATCACCGGCCTGCTTCCGGCCACGACTCCTCCGAGAAGCTCAGCAAGCTCCTCCGCGAGCTCGATGTTCGATGCATCTTCAATTCCCCTGCCGACCGAGACGATTATGTCTGCCTGAGTTATGTCTACCTCTCCTGCCTCTGGCTCTATTATCTGGCTGAACTCTCTCTTTGGCGTGGCTGAAGGCTTTATTCCCGAGTCAACGACCTCACCAGATGCCTGCTTCTCCTCCTTGAACACGCCCTGTCTGACCGTGAAGACGTATGTGTCCGCCTGCTTGACGAGAACATCCACAAGGAGCTTGCCCTGGAATATGTACCTTGTGGCCTTCACTCCGTTGCTGACGTCAAGCCCAACGATGTCGGTGACTATCGGAGCGTTCAGCTTGGTTGCAAGGAGTGGGGCGTACTCCATTCCTCTCGAGGAGTTCGCTATGAGAACGATGTCGGGCTTCTCTTTTTCGAAAAGCTGCAGGAGAACGTCAACGTAGAGCTCGGGGTTGTAGTTCTCGAGGCTTGCGTCCTCTATCTTCCATACCCTGTCGGCGTACTTGGAAAGCTCCTCGGCGTGAGATGAGATGCCGCTTCCAATCACGACGGCCTCAGCACTGCCGTCTCCCTTGATGGTGTTCGCCAGGTTGAGAAGCTCAATGCTTACGGGATCGAGCTCCCCGAAGCTAACCTCGGCAACAGCAAAAACCCTCATTTCAGATCAACCCCCTGTCCTTGAGTATCTGAATAAGCTTCTCGGCAACCTCCTCAGGAGCGCCCTCAATCATCTCGGCCTTCTTGACCGGTGGGGTGTAGACCTTATCAACTTCTATGTGCCCTTCTCCAGCCTCAACGCTGACCTCCCTCAGCTCCTTGCTCTTCGCCCTCTTTATACCCATGATTGAGACGTACCTCGGCTCGTTTATACCGCTCTGCACCGTAACGAGCGCTGGCAGAGGGAGGACGTTTTCCTCACCGTATCCGCCTTCGAGCTCTCTGACGACCCTTATCTTCCCGTCCTCGACCTTTATGCTTGTGACAGCAGTTGCGAACGGAATGTCAAGCATGCCTGCCAGGAGAACTCCTACGAGGGCGTTGTTGTAGTCCTGACTCATAAGGCCCGCGAGTATCAAATCGAAGCTCTCGCCTGAAATGGCCTCCTTTATGGCCATCGCAGTCGTGTAGGAGTCCATTCCGGCATCAAGCGGGATCTTTATCGCTCTGTCCGCACCCATCGCCAGGCACTTTCTCAGGGTGTCGTCGGAGTGACCAACGCCGACAACAACGACCTCTCCTCCGTGCTCCTCCTTGAGCCTTATGGCCTCTTCGACCGCATACCTGTCCCAGTCGTTGATGTCGAACACGAGCCCCCTCTCGTCAACACCCTTTCCATCACTCGAAACGCGAATCTCGCTTTCGGGGTCAGCTGCGTGTTTTGCAAGCACAATAATATTCAATCTATCACCTCCGATTCGTCTGAACTCACATTATTGATAACTCTTTCCAAAAAATAAAAATGTAATTATTTATCGTTTTATTTATTTTCCTGTGAAGTTCGGTTTCCTCTTCTCGAAGAACGCTGCGAAACCCTCTCTCACGTCCTGCGTGCCGGTTACGAGTCCGAAGTACGCTGACTCCAGAGCCTGGCCAGCCTCAACAGGTAGCTCGTAGCCGAAGTTTATGGCGTACTTCGCGAGCCTCAGGGCTATCGGCGCGCCCTCAGCGAGCCTCTTGGCGAACTCCATGACCTCGTCCCAGAACTTCTCCGGATCGACTGCCTTGTTCACCAGCCCGATCTTCTCTGCTTCTTCACCCGAAAGCCTCGTGGCGAACATTATGAGCTCCTTGGCTTTCGCTATGCCGAGTATCTTTGCCATCCTCTGGGTTCCGCCCCATCCGGGTATGAGTCCCAGAGCAGTCTCGGTAAGTCCGATCTTCGCGTTCTTTGCCATGATTCTGAAGTCGCATGCGAGGGTCATCTCGCAGCCGCCACCAAACGCGTAGCCGTTGATCGCGGCTATGACCGGTTTGGGGAATCTCTCGATGGTGGTGAAGACATCCTGTCCCTTGGCCGCGAGCAGCATCGCTACGGGCGGGTTGAGCACCTCATCAGTTCCGGCGGCCTGCAGGTCAAGGCCAGCTGAGAACGCCTTGCCCTCTCCGGTGAGTATGACCACTCTCACCTCGTCGTCAAACTCCAGCTCTCCGAACGCTCTTTTCAGCTCGTCAAGCAGCTCGATAGTTATGGCGTTGAGCCTGTGCGGCCTGTTGAGGACGATCTTCGCTATCCCACCCTCGAGCTTCTCGATCCTTATGTTCTGGTACGTTCCAGCCTCGTACTTGTAGAATCCCTCCGACGCTTTCTTTCCGGTCTTCCCCTCAGAGACGAGTTTCCTGAGGTATTCCGATGGCTTCAGGATCTCGTAACCCTTCTCCTTGTAGAGCTCCTCCACCTTGGCGAGTATGACGTCAAGCCCGATCTCGTCAGCCATCTCGAGCGGACCCTTGGGCATGTTCGTACCGAGCTTCATCGCGGTGTCGATCTCCTTTGCATCCGCGACTCCCATCTCTATGAGCCCGGCTGCTATGTTCACCATTGGGGCGATTATTCTAAGCCCATCGTACTTTCCGGCCTTGTCCTTTGGTATCTTTGGTCTGCCAGCCCTCCAGTCGTAGAAGCCCTTGGCGGTCTTCATTCCAAGCTCCTTACTGTTGAACTTCTCCTCGAGCAGCTTGGACTTTGGAACGATGCTCCACTGCTGGCTCGCGTAGTAGAGCACGTCGAGGCCGACGAAGTCTGCAAGCTCCAGCGGCCCCATCGGCATCTTGTACTCGTAGAGCATCGTCGCGTCAATCTCTTCGGCCTCAGCCACTCCCTTCTCGACATCATCAATCGCCAGAACGAGGTAGGGTACCAGGCACCTGTTTACGATGAATCCCTCAACGTCCTTCTTGACGACAACAGGCGTCTTTCCGATACTCTTGACGAACTCAACCGCCACGTTTACGGCCTCGTCGCTCGTCTGCTCTCCCCTGATGACCTCGACGAGGGCCATCACAGGCACGGGGTTGAAGAAGTGCATGCCCACGAACATTTCCGGCCTGTCGGTCGCCTTGGAGAGCTCGGTAATGCTCAGTCCCGAAGTGTTGGTTGCAAGCAGAGCCTTCTTGTTGTGCTGGCACACTTCCTGAAATACCTGCTTCTTGAGGTCCATTACCTCTGGAACGGCTTCTATAATGAGATCCGCGTCCTCAACTGCCTCCTTCATGTCCGTCGTGTAGTGGATCCTTGTGACGATCTCCTTGTACTTGGGGAGGCTTATCTTGCCCTTGTTGACAGCCTTTCTCAGATTTTTCTCAATGTTTGCCTTACCTCTCTCGAGGAACTCCTCCTTTATGTCTCTCACCCACACCTCGTAGCCAGCCTGTGCGACTACCTGAGCGATGCCGGAACCCATCGCTCCCGCGCCGAGAACCGCTACTTTCTTTATCTCCATCCTATCACCCCTCAACCGGGACGATTTCATACATTAAGTACCCTTCCTTTCTTCTCGACACCTCGACCTTCACCCTCTGTCCCGGCCTAACCTTCTGCGGGTCTCCCTTAAGCCATGCGGTTATCTTGACTCCATCGTCCAGCTTGGCAATCGCGACCGTGTACGGGTCGTAGCTGGCGAAGCTTGGCGGTCTGACGAAGATGACCGTGAGAGTTTCGAGCACGCCCTCGTTCTTGAGTTCCACCCACTCCATGTCGTCGTCCATGCATTTCGGACAGTCCTTTTGCGGAGGGAAGAACAGCTCTCCGCATTTCTTGCACTTGGTCGCGAGAAGCTTCCCCTCTCTGAGACCCTCGTAGAAGTTCTGGATGTTCTCTATGGAGATTACGTACTTCAGGTGCAGATCCCTCATGTCCACCCACTGCAGAGCCCCGCTCTTCTCGTCTATTGCAACCGGGAACCCGTACTCCTTAATATTCGTTTCAGCCGCCTTTCTCAAATCGTCCATAAAACATCACCTCTTTTCCAAACCGTAAATGGTCACGTAACTGTAGTGACCCGTTCCACCCACGTTGTGGGCGAGGTATCTTCCGTTCTTGACGTCAACCTGCCTTCCGTTTTCGGCCTTATTGAGGAGCTGCTTCCATGCCTCGACGGCCTGACTCACTCCTGTGGCACCAATTGGGTGACCCTTGGCCTTCAAACCGCCATCCACGTTCACAGGTATCCTTCCACCAATGTACGTCTGCTCCTCTCTGACGAGCTGTACACCCTCTCCCCTCTTTGCGAACCTGAGGTCCTCGTAGGCTATGACCTCTGCGGCGGTAAAGCAGTCGTGCACGTCTGCGCCGTCGAGGTACTTGTACGGAGCGTCAATGTCTATTCCAGCCCTCTTGTACGCGACCTCAGCTGCGTAGGCTGCTGATCTCAGAGAGGTGAAGCTCTCTCTCCTGCTGAGGTTCGCGGTGCCCGTTCCGACACCCTGGCCGAGTATCCATATCTTCTCTTCGATGCCCCACTCCTTGACCTTCTCCTCGCTTGCGAGAATTACGGCTGCAGAGCCGTCCGTGATGGGGGAGCAGTCGAACAGCTTAAAGGGCCACGCAACATACGGTGAATTGAGGGCTTTTTCGAGGCTTATCTCCCTCTGGAACTGGGCGTACGGGTTTTTAGCACCATAGTGGTGGTTTTTAACTGCTACTCTCGCAAAGTCTTCCTCTGTCGCGCCGTACTTGGCCATGTATGCTGTGGCATGCAGCGCGTAATACCCTGGAAACGTGAGGCCGAAGTTCTCGAACTCCCAGAAGTAGCTTCCGAATCTACCAATCAGCTCAATTACTGTTGGATTTGGCGACTCCTGCATCTTCTCAACGCCCAGAACAAGCACAACGTCTGCCTCACCGCTCTCTATTGCGGTGTACCCAACTCTTATTGCAGCATTTCCTGTCGCGCATGCGGCCTCGACCCTCATGCTCCCCACGTCCTCGAACTTTCCGTACTCGTACATCAGCGCGGGCACAGCAGCCTCACTGCTCCACATTCCCGCCGTACCGACGACCATGAAGTCAATGTCCTTCTGCTCTACGTTGGCAGACTGCATTGCCGGTTTTACTGCCTCCCACGCGAGTTCTGCCACGTTGACGTCTTTTCTCGTCCCGAATTTGGACTGGCCAGCTCCTATAATTGCTACTGCCATACGCTTTTATAACGTTCTTTCATTATATAAGATTTTCTCGCTTTTCCTGCCCCCAAACCACGATTGAAAATAGAAAAGGTTTTAATTATCCAAAATCTGTAATGATTTTTACCAATTTTGCGGTGGAGCATTTATAAACTTTTTGTACGTTTTCAAAGCCTCTCAGGCATTTTATTTCTCCCAAAAGAATTTTATACTTCCGGATACACTATTCCGTCATAGATAATCGTGAGGTGGTGTCATGGCGATAAGTTTTCAGTTTACGGAAGAGCAGGAGGACATAAGGAGGGCTGCGAGAGAGTTTGCGGAAAAGGAGTTCACCCCCGAGCTCGCGAGGGAATGCGACAGGGAGGAGAAGTTCCCGATGGAGCTCTTCAAGAAGTGCGCCAAGCTGGGGTTCCACGCCGTTGCAATTCCAGAGGAGTACGGTGGAGGCGGATACGGGCCAATTGAGCAGATGATAGTGATGGAGGAGTTCTCGGCCGTGAACCCGGGACTCGGACTTGCATGCCTTCTTCCAACCTTCGGAGTCGAGATTCTGCTACTGCACGGCAGCGAGGAGCAGAAGGAGCAGTACGTGACGAAGGTTGCCAGCGGAGATGCGATAATGGGCATGGCCAACACCGAGCCTGATGCGGGGAGTGACTCCGCGAGCATAAAAACGAGGGCGGTGAAAGATGGGAGTGAGTGGGTGCTGAACGGAACCAAGCAGTTCATATCCAACGGATCGATTGCAGACTTCATCCTCGTGACTGCAAGAACAAGCGAGATGGAGAGCTTTGAGAAGAGGCACAGGGGCATAAGCTACTTCATAGTTGAGACCGACAGGGAGGGATACAGGGCTGACAAGATCAAGGGCAAGATGGGTATAAGGGCTACTGACACTGCAGAGGTGAGTCTGAACAACGTCAGAGTTCCGGAGAGCAACCTTGTCGGTGAAGAGGGCAAGGGGTTCTACTACATGATGGAGTTCTTCGACATAACCAGAGTATGGGTTGCCGCGCAGGCAGTTGGCATTGCGAGAGGAGCGCTACAGCTCGTGATTGACTACGTGAAGCAGAGGAAGGCGTTTGGCCTGCCGCTTGCAGCCTTCCAGTACATTCAGTTCAAGATCGCCGAGCTCGCTACGAAAATCGAGGCAGCGAGAACCCTCACCTACAGGGCAGCTGCTGTGCAGGTTGAGCAGGGCAAGCCGGACAACACTCTCTCTGCAATGGCCAAGTGGTACGCTGGAGAGGTTGCTGTCGAGACCACAAACTGGGCGCTGCAGTTCCACGGTGGCTATGGTTACATAGACGAGTACCCGATCAACCAGTTCTACAGGGATGCAAAGATCACGGAGATCTACGAAGGTGCAAAAGAGGTGGAGAAGCTAATAATTGCAAGAAACCTCTTCGGATTCAAGGGGAGGTAAGCTTTTCGAATCCGTCTTTCAATTTTTTGTATGTCTCCTCCACAGCTTCTGGTATCACCCTCACATCCGCTATTACTGGCATAAAGTTCGTGTCTCCGTTCCATCTTGGCACTATGTGCAGGTGTATGTGATCCTCTATTCCAGCCCCGGCAACCTTTCCCAGGTTTATTCCCAGGTTGAACCCGTCCGGACTCATGACCCGCTTTATAACCTCCACGGTTTTCTGGGCGAGCACCATCATCTCCAGCAGCTCCCTTTCTTCGAGCTTCTCAATCTCGCCAACGTGCCTGTACGGTGAAATCATGACGTGGCCCGGGTTGTACGGGTAGTTGTTCATGATCACGAAGCAGGTCTCTCCCCTGTGCACTATCAGTCTCTCTTCGTCCCTGTTCTCCCTGGGAAAGTCGCAGAAAATGCATCCATCGTGTTTCGGAGACGTTATGTACCTTATTCTCCACGGGGCGAAGATCCTCTTCATGATGGTTGATTTGGGGTTTTGTGGTATATACTTTGCTGATTTCATGTCGAGGAGATAGGGGTGGAACTGTGTGCACCAGTCAGCATCGCATGTAATGCCAATGTCAAAACGGTTAGCTTTGAGGCCTTCGATGAACCCAAAAATTTATATAATTGAATTACTTAATTTCTACTCGAAAAAAGCTAAGGAGGTGTTTTGATGGAGCTGCCACTTGCACCTGTTGAGAGAATTATAAGGAAGGCCGGAGCCCAGAGGGTTAGTGAGGATGCGAAGAAGGCACTCGCAGAGGCGATTGAGGAGTACGCTATTCAGGTGGGTAAGAAGGCTGTCGAGCTTGCGAAGCATTCCGGTAGAAAAACGGTCAAGGTAGAGGACATCAAGCTCGCCACAAGCCAGCTCTGATTTCTTTCAAATTTTTATTCAGGCCTTTGACATTAGCTCCTGAAGAAGCTCTGCATGCATCTTTTCCCATTTTATTAGTTTCTCAAGTCCGCTTTTTATGTAGTCAACGACCTCATCACCAAATTCTTCGGCTATTCTGCTATAGTCTTGATTCAGGAGGTTCCGGTAGTAGTCCCTCGCCCACCTCTCCCACTTCAGTATTTCGTTGAGCTGCTTGGGCGTGAACTCGTCGGTAAAGTCGAACCTCCTGACCCCTATTACCTTTATCGAGTACTCCTTAAACTCGTCGATGCTGAAGTTCAGCTTTTCGATCATCATTTCTATCATGAGTTTGTGGAGCTCGTTATCCTTTATCAGCCTGAAGAGAACTTCAGAAATGCTCTCATCTCCGAGCTGGAGCATCGCCTCGCTGATGGCCTCAGTTTCCGTGTGCTCTGCCACGTACGCCCTCGCGAGCATCCTTGCAAGAATCTTGGAGTTGAAGTCGACGTGCGGCTCTTCTGCCATGATCGTATTACGCCTTGGTGATATAAAATTCTTTTGAAGTGTTTCAGATTTTAACCTTTGTAGTGTCTCTGATTTTCGTTAACACCGTTCGTTGCTGAGCAGGTTCTCTCTTTCCGGTGAATAATTTACGTTTGGAAGATTTTCAGCTCCGAAACTCGTTTTCAGTGCCGTTGATGAATTAAAGTCATCCAATAAAATTTCGAATCTCGAATCCATACTGATTTGAAAAATTTTTTAACCACACCATCGAGATTTCCTGCTATGCCATTTGGTAACTATTGGCAACGTGAGGAGGTCATGCCGCTAAGCCAGCTTGAGGAGCTTCAGCTCAAGAGGCTGAGATGGGTTGTGCGGCACGCTTACGATAACGTTCCATTCTACAGGAGGAAGATGAGGGATGCTGGCGTTCATCCGGACGACATTAGGAAGAGAGAGGACATAGCGAAGCTCCCCTTCACGACTAAGGAGGACCTCAGAGCAAATTACCCGTTTGGGTTGATGGCAGTGGACAGGTCGGAGCTTGTGAGAATTCACATGTCTTCCGGCACATCCGGGAAGCCGAAGGTTGTGGCCTACACTGCGAGGGATCTCGAGAACTGGATAAACATGGTTGCGAGATGCCTCTACATGGTCGGGGTGAGAAAGGGGGACGTTTTCCAGAACATGGTGAGCTACACCCTGTTCACCGGAGGCCTCGGGTTTCACTACGCCGGAGAGAGGTTGGGTGCGATGGTGGTGCCGAGCGGCACGGGCAACACGGAAAAGCAGCTGCAGTACATGCTCGACTTCGGCACAACTGTGATTCATGCCACTCCAAGCTACGCGCTCAGAATAAAGGAGGTCGCGGAGGAGAAGGGGATAGATCCCAGGTCCTTACCCCTGAGGATCGGGTGTTTTGGCGCTGAACCATGGAGCGACAACACGAGGAGGAGACTGGAGGATGCTTTCGACATTAAGGCGTTCGACAGCTACGGATTGAGCGAGATGAACGGTCCCGGAGTGGCGTTTGAGTGTGAGGAGCAGAACGGCCTCCATATCTGGCACGACCACTACTTCGTCGAGGTCGTGGATCCTGAAACTGGGGAGCCGCTGGCGGAAGGGGAGAGGGGTGAACTCGTCCTCACACCGCTGACCAAGGAGGCGATGCCGCTGATAAGGTACAGGACCGGAGACATGACGTACATAATGGAATACGAGAAGTGCAGCTGCGGCAGGACACATCCGAAAATACACAGAATACTCGGAAGGGTTGACGACATGATCGTCGTCAGGGGAATAAACGTATACCCGAGCCAGATTGAGCACGTGCTGATGAACATTCCGGAGGTCGGGGATCACTTTCAGGTGCTGATAACCAGAAACGGCTCATTGGATGAGATCACGGTGAAGGTAGAGATGAGGGACGAGATATTCACCGGAGAGCTTGAAGACTTCCGGAGGATTCAGCGGAAAGTCTCGAGGGCTCTCCAGACGGAGCTCAACATAAGGGTAAACGTCGAACTCGTCGAGAAGGGGACCTTGGAGAGGTTCGAGGGGAAGGCAAGGAGGGTAATAGACCTGAGAGAAGAGTTGTGAAGGGGATTGAACAAAAATGGTTTATTCTTCTTTTGCAGCATCAGACTCCTCCTGAGAATCTTCCTTGCTTTCAGAACCGTCTTCTCTTACCTCCTTTTCCTCATCCTGCTTCACATCTGGTCTCTCGAACTTCTCGGTGAAGACGACCTCCTTCACCTCAGGCAGGTGCTTGAATATCTGGTCAACCACTGTAAACTTCCCCAGCAGGAAGTACTGGTTGAACGCCGCGTCTTTCGGCACCTCCACAACAACCCTGCCGTCCTCGATCTCCGGAACAAGCTCCCTGCCGGTATAGATCAGGAACAGGTACTTCACCTTCTCCTCTGGTTTTTCTATGAGCTCTTTAATCTCGTACTCAAAGATTATCTTTTTCCCTGCGAGCGGGTGGTTGAAATCTACAATTGCCCTTCTTCCGATAACCTTCTCAACGGTCCCCGTCTTCTCTCCAACTCTGACCCTCTGTCCCGGCACAGGCCTCTCGCTGAACTTGGTTACTGACACCACTTCCTTGTTGTCCGGGTCATACTCTCCGAAGGCCTTCTCAGGCGGGACCTCGACTGTGCCCTTGTATCCCACCTCTTTGCCTTCAAGGTCCTCGTCCAGTCCCCTGAGCACATGCCCCTCTCCAACGACGACGACTATGTCCCCGTACCTTGCACCCTCCTCGTAAACTCCGTGCTCCTTCGCAACACTCTCGTCCGTGGAGTCAATTACCGTGCCATCTTCAAGCTTCGCCGTGTAGCCAATCCTGACGAAGTCGCCCTTTTTGATCACAGTCATCACCTCTCTTTCCCGCTGGAGCTTCAGATTTAAAAATGTATGGTTAAGATTAAATTCGCCCACCTCAACGCGAGTCATGGAGGTCGAGGTCAAGTTTGCCGTCGAGAACTTGGACGAGGTCAGACGGATCGTTGAAAGCATGGCCGAATTCGTGGTTGAAAAGGAGGAGTACGATCTCTACTTCAACCATCCGTGCAGGGATTTTGCCGAGACTGACGAGGCGCTGAGGGTCAGGAATGACGTTGAGGGCATAACTCTTACCTACAAGGGCCGAAAGGTCGATCCCGAAACGAAGACCAGGGAAGAAATCAAGGTGGGGCTGGACGACTTCGACGGAATGGTTGCAATCCTCCAGAAACTTGGCTTCAGGATTGCAGGCGAGGTCAGGAAAAAGAGGTGGATCTACCGGGATGGGGAGATCACGATCTGCGTGGACTGGCTTGATGATCTTGGTGGCTTCGTCGAGCTTGAGATGGAGAGTGATGAGGTTGAGAGTGCCAAGGAAAAGCTGTTTGATTATGCAAGAAAACTCGGCCTCAGCAGGGAGAAAAGCATAAGAACGTCATACCTGGAGATGGTTCTGAATGTGGCTGATAGTGACAGAAAAGGATAACACCGCGAGAAGAATTGCGAACATCCTGTTTGGTGGCGTAAGCACGAAGAAGGTCAACGGAATAAACGTTTACTACTCGAAAGACGGAAAGAGCGCGGTTATTGGGCTCAAGGGCCACATAGTTGAGCTCGACTATCCAAAGGAGTACAACAACTGGAGCAGGGTGCCCTTGAAGTCACTGCTCAGGGCGAAGCTTGTAAAGAGGGTCAAGGAGAGGAGGATAGCTCAGGCACTCGAGAAACTTGCTAAAGAAGCCAGTCTTGTGACTATAGCAACAGACTACGACAGGGAGGGTGAGCTGATCGGATTTGAGGCCCTCGAGATAATCAGGAAGGTAAACCCGAACGTAAGTGTTGACAGGGCGAAGTACTCGGCCATAACTCCGCAGGAGATTAAGAACGCATTTGAGAACAGGACTAAGGTTAACTACAACCTCGCGAAGGCCGCTGAGACGAGGCAGGTGGTCGACCTCATGTGGGGAGCTGTACTGACGAGGCTCATATCTCTGTCCTCAGGCAGGATGGGGAAGGACTTCTTGAGCGTTGGAAGGGTTCAGTCTCCAACTCTCAGGTTCATTGTGGAGAGGGAGAAGGAGATCAGGGAGTTCGTTCCTACGCCTTACTGGGAAATCACGGCCGTTTTCAAAAACTCCGAGAAGTTTGAGGCTAAGCACGTTAAGAGGTTCCTTAAGAAGGATGAGGCTGAGAGGGCGTTTGCGAGGATTGGCAGGAAGGCGACTGTTAGAAAATTCGTGGAAAAGGAGGTCGTGGAAGGAAAGCCAGTGCCGTTCAACACCACTGAGTTTCTGAGAGAGGCGGGGAAGTTCATGCCGCCCGACAGAGCGATGAACATCGCAGAGAATCTGTACATGAACGGTTACATCTCCTATCCGAGGACTGACAACACGGTCTATCCGAAGTCCCTCAACCTCAAGGCAATAGTGAAGCAATTCCTGAACTCCGAGTTCAGGAAGGAGGCGGAGATAGCCCTTAGCCACATGAAGCCATCAAGGGGGAAGAGGGAAACGAAAGACCATCCCCCGATCCACCCTGTAGCAGTAGCCAGCAGAAACGACCTGTCCAAGGACGAGTGGAGAATTTACGAGCTGGTGGTGAGGAGGTTCCTCGCAACACTGTCGCCGGAGGCAATCTGGTCTGTCAGGCAGGTCGAGATTGATGCGAACGGGGAGACATTCAAAGCCTCCGGAAGGCAGATCGTCAGGATGGGCTGGAGGGAGGTCTACACGTACGTGAAGACTGAAGAGACTCACATTCCAAAGCTCGAAGTGGGACAGGTGCTCCAGGTCCTGTCCAAAAAGCTTCACGAGAAGAAGACCAAACCACCTGGCAGGTACACGATGAGCTCGATAATCAAGCTGATGGAAAAACACAACCTCGGCACGAAGTCCACGAGACACGAGATACTGAAGAAGCTGTACACGAGAGGTTACGTGAGAGGGAACCCGATAACCCCTACCGAAATAGCGTTCGCTGTAATTGATGCGCTGAAGAAGGAGGCTGAGGTAATAACCCTTCCAGACATGACTGCAAAGCTCGAGCAGGACATGGACAAGATTGAGGAGGGGAAGCTCGACCAGAAAGAGGTTGTTGAGGAGAGTGCGAGGTTTCTCGAGAACGTCCTTGAGAAGGTCGATGCTGAAGAGCTCGGAAAGGTCATCAGGGAAGGGATAAAGAGGGACAGGGTGGTTGGCGTATGCCCCGAATGCGGGAAGGAGCTGGAGATCAGGAAGGCCAAGGGGAGATTCATAGGGTGCACCGGCTATCCTGAGTGCAGGTTCACCCTGCCGCTGCCTCAGAAGGGCAGGCTCGAGGTGACGGCGAAGAAGTGTGACGAGCATGGCATGAGCATCCTGAGGATAAGACCCTCCAAGGGGAAGCCCTGGACCTTCTGCCCCTACTGCAGCTACTTAGAGTGGAAGGAGAGGGAAAAGCGGGACAGTTCGGGATAATGCTGGGTCCATCAGATCGGGGATAAGTTTAAAATTCCAGCGACGTATTCTGAGCGATGGTCCCCGTGGTTGAAACTGAGGGAATACACATAATAGTCGAGGCTTCGGGGTGCGATGCGGACGTGATTTCGGACCCTAAGAAGATCGAGAGGATTTTCAAGGACGCTGCAAGGCACGCGAAGATGACCGTGAAGGCGTCGTACTTCTTCAAGTTCATGCCGGCTGGAGTTTCAGGTGCGGTTATCGTCGCGGAGTCCCACATCTCAATACACACGTGGCCGGAGCTCGGTTATGCGGCCCTCGACGTTTACACCTGCGGGGATTCGGACCCTGAGAAGGCGGTGGACTACATTCTGGAGAAAATAGGGGCTAAGCACGCTCACGTCTCCGAGGTCAAGAGGGGGATAAGGGAGGAGGAAGGCACCTACACCCACACCATTTTGACCTGGGAAGAGGAGCTCTGATCAGTCGTTTATGCATATCAGGTGCCCCATTTTCTCCTTCTTCGTTTTCAGGTAGATGAAGTTCTCTCTGCTCGGCTCGACCTCTATTGCTTCTCTCACCACTTCAAAGCCGTAAGCCCTGAGTTCCTCAATCTTCTCCGGGTTGTTGGTCATCAGCCTCACCCTCCTGACTCCGAGGTCGAGCAGAATCTGTGCGGCAATTCCGTAGCTCCTCATGTCAGACGGAAATCCGAGCTCGAGGTTCGCCTCGACCGTGTCCTTGCCCTCTTCCTGCAGCCTGTATGCCATCAGCTTGTTCAGCAGCCCTATTCCCCTGCCCTCGTGCCCGCGCATGTAAATGAGAACCCCTTTGCCCTCCCGATCTATCTTCTTCAGCGCCTTTTCGAGCTGCTCACCGCAATCACACCTGAGGGAGTGAAATATGTCTCCAGTGAGGCATTCGGAGTGGATCCTCACGGGCACGTCCCGCAGCTCTTCACCCCTCACGAGCGCCACTATCTCTCCGAGAGGGGTCTCGTAACCTACGGCCTTAAACGTGCCGTAGAACTTTGTTGGCAGAGTCGCCTCTACAACCCTCCTTACGAGCTTTTCCTCCTTCAGCCTTCTGGATATTATCTCCTGAATTGAGAGAAATGCGAGTCCATGCTCTCTGGCGAACTTTTCGGCAAATTTTACGTCCGCGTACTCTCCGTTTTCGTTCATCAGGAAGCCGTAAACTGCGAAGCGTCCGTGGTTGCTGAGCTTGGCGAAGTCCATCGCGGCCTCTCCGAAGAACGGCCTCTCGAGAACACCACCTTCCTTTGCCTCCTCGACGAAGATGCTGCCGGGGTAAACGACCTCCCGGCTTTCAACCTCCCTTCTGACGAGTCTCCTTATGAATTCTGCCTTTTTTCCGGCACTCCCGTTCTCAGAGAAGTCAATTGGAATGTACTTGCCATTGTAGAACCTGAACCTGTTCAGGTTGAGGGAGACTATCTCCTTCCAGGGCATCGCGAGGATTATCCTGTCGCAGTTCCTCATCAGGAGGTTGATCTCTCCTGACTCAACAGATTCGGCGGGAAAGCACACCACTGCCCTGCTGCCGTTGTGGATCACTGCGCCCATGCCATGCCTTGGCGGGATGGATATATAATTTTTGAGAAGTTTCTCATTCTTTTTCATCGTGCCTCTTTTCGACCTCCTCCATCTTCAGCATCTCCTCGTACTCACCCTCGCTCATCTCGAGGACGTAGCTTCCTATGTATCCGCAGCTCTTGCAGTAGTACTTGCCGGAAACTCCACCTGTGTCGAGCTCGATGTCGGTTGACTTGCAGACCGGACAGACGAGAACCTTCCTTGTCATGCCTGAACCTTGGCGCCGTGTCTTTAAATAGCTATTCTTTATTCGCCCAAGTTAGCGGAATCCTTCAGGAAAAATTATAAACTTCCGGGGTAAGGCTTTCGCGGGGTGGTAGCTTGAGGAAGGTGCTTATCGTACTGCTGATTCTCGGAGTGGTGCTCGCTGGCTGTGCACAGCAGGAGGAGAAGGCTGCAGCACCAACGCCCACACCTGAGAAGGCTGCGGAGCAGAAGGCAGAGCTGAAGCTCGTGAACCCGGGCAAGCTGACTGTAGGTAGCGACGTCGCCTATCCTCCATTCGAGTACACCAACCAGACGACGGGCGAGTATGAGGGTTTCGACATAGATCTGGCAAAGGAAATTGCGAAGAGGCTCGGACTCGAGCTCGAGATTGTGAACACGGCATGGGACGGAATAATTCCGGGACTGCTTGCCCACAAGTACGACGTGATAATTTCTGCAATGACAATAACAGAGGAAAGGGCCAAGCAGGTGTCCTTCAGCGATCCGTACTTTGAGGCAAAGCAGGTCATACTTGCGAAGAAGGGCTCTGGAATAAAGGGTGTGGAGGATCTTGCAGGAAAGAAGGTGGGTGTTCAGCTCGGAACGACAGGGGACTTCGCAGCCCAGAAGCTCATCGAGAACGGCATAGAGTTCGAGCTGATAAAGTTCGAGGACACACCTTCGGCACTTATGGCCATCGAGAAGGGGGACATTGACGCTGCAATAATCGACAACTTCGTCGCATACCTCGCGCAGAAGAACAACCCGGACGTGTTTGAGGTCATAGAGGACAAGACCTTCGAGCCGGAGTATTATGGAATAGCGGTGAACAAGGACAACCCAGCTCTTCTCGAGGCAATAAACAAGGTTCTCAAGGAGATGAAGGAGGACGGAACCTACGACAAGATTTACAAGAAGTGGTTCGGAGGGTGAGATGAGTAAGGTTTAAAATCTTCCAACTTTTTTGTGCCCATGGTAGGGATAAACCAGTTTGACCCCGAGCTTTTCATAAACATCCTTCCGGATCTCGCATTCGGGGCATTCATGACGCTCAAGCTCACCACGATTTCAACTTTTTTCGGCCTGATAATCGGCTCCGTTGCAGGTCTGGCGAGAGTATCGCATAACCCCGTTTTTCACTACCTCTCCACGTTTTACGTGGAGGTCATCAGGGGAACACCTCTCCTCGTTCAGATCCTCATCGTCTACTTCGGTCTTCCCGCGATCGGCGTGAATCTCTCTCCGGAGCCTGCGGGCATAATAGCTCTGAGCATCAACAGTGGAGCGTACATCGCCGAGATAGTGAGGGCAGGGATAGAGTCAGTGCCACACGGACAGATGGAGGCAGCAAGGTCTCTCGGCATGACGTACCTTCAGGCGATGAGGTACGTGATCTTTCCGCAGGCGTTCAGGAACATAATGCCTGCACTGGGCAATGAGTTCATAGCGCTGCTCAAGGACTCCTCACTGCTTTCGGTGATATCCATAGTGGAGCTCACGAGAGTGGGGAGACAGATCGTTTCGGCCACATTCAACGCATGGACTCCGTTCATCGGCGTTGCACTGTTCTACCTGCTCATGACCATCCCGCTGAGCAGACTGGTGAACTACTACCAGAGGAGGATTGGTAAGTATGCTGTTAAGGGTTGAAAACCTCCACAAGCGATTCGGAGACCTTCACGTGCTGAAAGGGGTTAACCTTTCAGTTGAGAAGGGGGAGGTTGTGGTTATAATTGGCCCCTCTGGTAGCGGGAAGAGCACCCTGCTGAGGTGCATAAACAGGCTGGAGGAGCCAACTTCAGGCAGAATCTTTCTGGACGATGAGGAGATAACCTCCGACAGGGTGGACATAAACAGGATACGGCAGAGGATCGGCATGGTCTTCCAGCAGTTCAACCTCTTCCCGCACCTCACCGCCATAGAGAACGTGACCCTCGCGCCAATAAAGGTAAAGGGTATGGATAAGGACGAAGCTTACAGAATAGGGATGGAACTGCTCGAAAAGGTGGGGCTGAAGGACAAGGCCAACTACTACCCCCACCAGCTCTCGGGAGGGCAGCAGCAGAGGGTGGCGATTGCGAGGGCACTTGCAATGAATCCTGAGGTGATGCTCTTCGACGAGGTCACCTCTGCCCTCGATCCAGAGCTTGTGAAGGAGGTGCTTGAGGTCATGAGGGGGCTTGCGAGGGAGGGTATGACGATGCTGGTGGTAACGCATGAGATGGGCTTCGCGAGGGAGGTTGGAGACAGGGTGATATTCATGGACCACGGGATTATAGTCGAGGAGGGAACTCCCGAAGAGATATTTTCCAATCCGAAGGAGGAAAGGACGAGGCGCTTCCTCAGGATGATTCTCTGACCTTTTTGGCTTTTTCCACCCATTCAGTGAACCTTTTCACCGTCGCTTCCAGGCTTTTCAGACCCTCTGCATCCCTCTCCGCGTTTCCTTCAACGTCCCTGCTCCAGAATGTCCCTCCGAAATTAGCCCCGAAGCTTCCACCGCTAACCGGGATCATGCGGTTGATTATGAAAAAGGCGTGAATCTGCATCAGGGCGAGTTCCTGACCACCGTTTCTGTCTCCTCCAACGGTTATGCCCATTCCGGGCTTGCCGGCAAGTGCGCCTGGGTTTCTGAACAGCAGAGCTCTCATTCGATCCATTATTGCCTTCAGCTGGGCCGAAACTCCACCGTTGTGGACGGGTGTGGCAAGAACGATCCCATCTGCCTCCTCAATAAGGTCGTAGAGTCTTACCACGTCATCGCTGTGGATGCACCCCCCACCTTTCATGCATACGTCGCAGTGTCTGCAGAATTCGATTCTGCTGTTGTGGGCGGAGAAAAGCTCGACATCGTACCCCATCTCACTCATGGTTTCGAGTGCACGGGAAAGCACAGCATAGGTGCTTCTCTTCCTCGGGCTTCCCGAGATTCCGAGTATCATCGGCTAAGCTATTTCTCGATAACAGACATTAATGTTGCGTCACACTTCCTTTACCACCTTCTTCAGCTCTGATACAAAGTTAAGGATGACGTCTTCAGTTACGTGGGGCATGATAACCATTCTGATGGCCTTTGGCTCTCTTATCGTGGAGATGACCCACCTTCTTCTGTACAGCTCTTCCTTCAGCTTTTCCGGTCTCTCTGCGTGGAATGAAACAACGTTCATAACCGGCTCTATGACTGGCTCGAAGCCAACCGCCCTCATTTCCTCGACCAGAATTCTGGTGTTGTCCATGCACCTGTCCACGATCTCCTTCATACCCTCGAAGCCCAGGTGCTTGAGGACTGCATATGTTGAGGCAACACCGGTTCCCGGACGGGTTCCTGTAAGGGTGTACTGGTACTTTGACGTGAGGTAGGGGGTTTCGACCTCCAGGGCTCTCAGGAATTCCTCCCCTCTGAAGAGAATGCCCCCTGCGGGAATCGTGGCCATGCCCATCTTGTGGGGGTCAACCGTTATTGAACTCACTCCCTCTACCCTGAAATCGAACGGGACCTCTCTATTCAGGAAAGGGAGTACGAGACCACCAAAGGCCGCATCAACGTGCATGAATACCTGCCTTTCAGCTGCAATTTTTCCGAGACCCTCTATGTCATCCACCTGTCCGAGTTCTGTTGTACCAGCGATTCCAACAACAGCGACGGTGTTCTCGTCCACCACTCTTTCGACCTCCGTCAGATCGACCCTGTAGTCCTCGTCCAGCGAAACTCTCCTTATCTCAACGCCGAGTATGTCCCCGATTTTCTCGAATGAGAAGTGGGCTGACTTGGGTATCACGATGTTGGGATTTTTGACCCTCCTGAGGTTTCTTGCAGCCCTGATTCCCTGTATGTTCGCCTCCGTGCCTCCGGATGAAATGTAGCCTGCGGCGTTTCTGTGGTGAAGCAGCTCTCCAAGCATCTCTATTACCTTCTTCTCGAGCTCAGTCGTTCCCACAAAAATGCCGGGATCTCCAAGGTTCGTTTCCACGAACATCCTGTGGGCCTCGAGTGCCACAGGGTGAGGGGTTGTGCACATCGAACTAAGAACTCTCGAGTACGGAATGTCTCTGTCCCTGTACATCCTCAGCTCATCGATGATGTCCATGCCACTACCCCAATCAATTTATTTAAATAGCTAACCACCTTAGGCCGTGAACCTTGCAATCCTCGTCGGTGGGAAGGGGAGACGCCTCGGCGGAGTTGAAAAATCACAGATGGTGGTGTGTGGAAGGCGAGTCATAGATATCCTGCTTGAGGAATTCTCCTCATGGAATGTGGTGGTTGTGTGCAGGAACAGGGATCAGACCGAGCTGTTTGATGGTGTGGAATGCACGATCGATTTTGTCGAGAATTTCGGTCCTCTTGCGGGGATATATTCTGCTCTGAGATACTTTGAAGACAGGACTGCCGTGGTGGCCACAGACATGCCGTTTCTGAGGGAGGGTGTTATGAGGGAGCTCTTCGTCAGCTCAGTGAGGCTAAATGCGAGCGTTCTCATGCCTTACTGGAAGGACGGCAGGTTTGAACCTCTGGCATCCATTTACTCTCCCGACCTAATCCCCGAGATAGAGAAGAGTTTTGCAGATAATGAAAGAAAGATTCTCGCCCCAGTTTTCAGAGCCGACAGGGTTTTTCTTTACAGTGTGGACTGTCTCAGAAAAATTGATAAAAACCTCATTTCGTTTTTCAACATAAATACAGCTGACGACCTTAAAAGGGCTGAGGAGATATGCTCGTCGATGCTTTCGGGAGGAGAATAACCAACCTGAGAATTTCTGTTACATCGAGGTGTAACCTCAACTGTTTTTACTGCCACCGGGAAGGTTACCTGACGGACAGCGAGCTCTCCCCAGACGAGATTTCAGAAATTGCCGGTGCTTTCAGGAGCCTTGGTGTCAGAAAAGTCAAGATAACTGGAGGTGAGCCCCTAATAAGGAGAGACATCGTGGAAATTGTGGAGAAGATGCCGGACTTTGACGAAATCTCCATGACCACTAATGGGGCGCTCCTGACCAAGTATGCGCACGAGCTAAAGCAGGCCGGTCTGAGCAGAGTCAACGTGAGCCTCGACACACTCGACGAGGAAAAGTACAGGATAATGACCCGCGGTGGGAAGATAGAAAAGGTTCTGGACGGAATCGGCGAGGCCGTTAATGCAGGACTCACTCCCGTAAAGATAAACATGGTGCTGATTTCGGGTTTCAACCTCGATGAGATAGACAGGATGGTGGATTTTGTCAGGGGGTTCGGGGGAAACGTGATACTGCAGCTCATAGAACTCGTGAACCTGAACTACAATGGCGAGGGTCACTTCGACGTTTACGAGCTCGCAAGGAAGTTCGAGCAGAACGCGAAAGAGGTGAGGGTCAGGAGCATGCAGAGAAGGAAGCAGTACGTTTTCGAGGATTGTGCGGTGGAGCTGGTGAAGCCCGTTGACAACTCTGAGTTCTGCTCGGCATGCAATAGAATCAGGGTGACTGCAGACGGCAGGATAAAACCGTGCCTGATGAGGAACGACAACCTCGTTGACATTCGGGGCCTGAAGGGGGAAAGCTTAATAAACGCCATAAAGAAGGCCGTAATGCTCAGAGAGCCGTACTACAGGGGGTGATGGTTGTGATAGAGCTGAAAATAGATGGGAAAAAGATCCCGCTGAACAGGTATGTCAGTGACGTTTTTCTCAAGGTAATTGCTGCCCTGATCTCCACGCTCAAGGGTGTGCCAGAGGACTGGAGTGAACTTGAACTCGTGATAAAGAAGGATGAGGAGTGACCTTGGTAGAATTCCGGAATACGTTCCCGGAAAAAGTGTTGAAGAAATCCGGAAAAAGTACGGGCTTGACAGGGTTATCAAGCTGGCCTCAAACGAGAATCCATACGGCTGTTCCCCCAGAGTGATTGAAGCACTGAGAGGAGACTTTTCTCCCAGCATCTACCCTCCTTCAGATCCTGTGGAGCTCAGGGAGGCAATATCCGATTACATTGGTTACGAAAGCGACATGATCGCGATATCGTCCGGCATGGACGGGGTACTCGAGACGGTCTTTAAAATGCTGATTGATCCAGGAGACAGGGTTTGCTTCGCTCCACCGACATTCCCCTACTATTCAATACTCTCGAGGATATACAGGGCGAGGGAAGTGCGGGCTCGCAGGGATGAGAGATGGAGGATGGTCGAATTTGACGAGCACGCGAAACTGACGATCATATGCTCTCCCAACAACCCCACCGGGAACGTTGAGGACTTCGAGTTCGTGAGGCATGTGGTCGAGTCGGTCAGGGGCTTTGTGTTCATAGATGAGGCGTATGCCGAGTTCACCGACAAGCAGCTCATCAGGCTTGCGGAATATGAGAACGTGATTGTTGGCAGGACGTTCTCAAAGGCGTTTGGACTGGCGAACCTCAGGCTCGGCTATGGTGTGATGCACCCCCACGTCAGAAGGGAGTTCATGAGGTTCAATCCTCCGTTTCCCCTCTCAACTCTCGCAATCAGGGCTGGGCTTGCTGCGTTGGATGACATGAACTGGATGAGAGATGCGGTGAATAAGATTATCAGGGAGAGGAAGAGACTTGTCGAGCGGCTGAAGAAGTTCTCGAGGCCACACGATTCAGAAGCGAACTTCATATATCTCGAAACGAGACTTGACTCCTACGTCCTGACTCATGAGCTTGAGAAGAGAGGGGTGATCGTCAGGGACCTGTCCAGCTTTGATGGTGCTGGAAGGAATGCCGTGAGGGTCACCGTTGGAAGGGAGGATGAGAACGATTACTTTCTCAGGTCTCTGGAGGAGGTGCTGTGTTCGCAATAACTGGAACTCCTGGAGTTGGGAAAACAAGCGTGGCAAACGTTCTTAGGGAAAGGGGTTACAGGGTAATCCACGTGAATGAAATTGCCGAACAACACGGATGCCTGTATGAGGACGACGGGGAGCTCGTGATAGACCTGGATGAGCTCGTTGAGAGGTTCAGTGAGGATGAATTCAACGCGGACTTTGTAGAGGGCCACCTGAGCCATCACATCTCCGCAAAGTGCGTGGTGCTCAGGTGCAATCCGGTGGAGCTCAGGAGGAGGATGGGGGAGAAGGGGTGGAGCTCAGAGAAAATTTTAGAAAATCTTGAGGCAGAGATAATCGACTACATCCTCGTTGAGGCCCTTGAAGTCTGCGAAGAGGTTCATGAGATCGATACGACTTCCAAGTCTCCGGAAGAGGTGGCAGACATAATCGAAAAAATTGTCAGGGGCGAGGAGTCTCACCCTCCCGGAAGGGTTGACTGGATTTCTGAACTCGGGGACAGGCTAAGCGAGTTCATCAGAAAGTAGTCACAGCATCCACACAACTTTCTTTTCCACTTCTCTTCTCGGTGGCACGGGTGGTTTTTTGGCAGGGTATCCGACTGTTATTGCAGCCACGAGCTTCCTGCCCTCCACGCCAAGTGCACTGTTTATCTCCTCTTCAACATGCACCGGTCCCGTCATCCAGCACGTTCCGAGACCCATTGCATGAGCTGCGAGCAGCATGTTCTGGATTGCAGCTGATACGCTCTGCACGTCGCTGTAGTCGTCGCCCGTTGGTGTGTAGTAGGCAAAGACCACAACCGGAGCGTTTCCAAGGCTGTCGAAAAACTGCTTAGTGAAGCTTATCACCTTCGGATTGTCGGCGTAGAACCTCTTCAGCCTGTCGTGTATGTGGTCGAATCCCTTTCTCAGAGTATCTCTGAGTTCGTCGAGCTTCTTACCGGAGACCACCACAAAGAACCACTGCTGTCTGTTCATAGCCGAGGGAGCCCACATCGCGAGCTCTATCATTTTTTCGAGCTTCTCCCTCTCAACGGGCCTGCCGTCGTATATCCTGTGCGATCTTCTCTCCCTTATCACTTTCTCAATGCACTCGAAACACTCTTCCATGTAACGTAACTTCCGGGCACCGTATTTCTAATTTACCATAATTTTTCACTAACAATTTTCATCCAAAAGGTTTATATTTCCAGCCCGTACCAGCTAATTCCACGAGGTGCGGGGGTTTTCCGGTGGTGGAAAGCCCCTGAGGCATGGGAAATGTTTATAAATCCGAGATAAACAAGCTAAGAATCGCCCTTCGAGGGCGAGGGGGCAACGATAAAGCTTATAAATCACAAAGTCCCAATAACAAATTACCAAAACCGCGGGTCCGGCAAGGGCCCCGAAAGGGCGTAAGCCCGGGATGAGGGGCGGTGTTCCCACCCGCGGTATAGTGAGGGAGGACGTGTCCAGAGGGGACACGTCTGAGATGGGCTTGCCAGCAAGGTAAATCCGGCGGGAGAAGGGACGTATTCACCTTTTCCCCCGCCAATTCTGGTTGATCCTGCCAGAGGCCGCTGCTATCCGGCTGGGACTAAGCCATGCGAGTCAAGGGGCTTGTATCCCTTCGGGGATGCAAGCACCGGCGGACGGCTCAGTAACACGTGGACAACCTGCCCTCGGGTGGGGGATAACCCCGGGAAAC
>NZ_JBPLZQ010000096.1:0-2704 GCF_054018175.1 Geoglobus sp. | reverse complement strand
TCGATGTCGGCTCTCCCCATCCTGGCCGTGCAGCAGCGGCCAAGGGTGAGGTTGTTCGCCTATTAAAGGGGATCGTGAGCTGGGTTTAGACCGTCGTGAGACAGGTCGGTTGCTATCTAACGGGGGTGTCCGGGCGGCTGAGGGGAAGGAGGCTCTAGTACGAGAGGAACGAGCCTCCGGCGCCTCTGGTCGACCGGTTGTCCGGCAGGGCACTGCCGGGCAGCTACGCGCCATGCGGTTAAAGGCTGAAAGCATCTAAGCCTGAAACCGCCCCCGAAAAGAGCCGCCCTTAAGGGCGCGGGTAAAAGACCCGTTCGATAGGGCCGGGGTGTAAGCGGCGAGCCTTCGGGCGAGCCGTTCAGCCCGCGGTCACTAAAGCCCGTGCCGGGTTGCCTTGCCGGTCTCAGGTATATGCTGGGAACAGACCTGTACACGGCCCGAAAAATCTACATACTTTTCTTGGCATTCTCTTATGTGGAATTCGGAAAGCTCTATCGGTTGATTCACCTTTCGAGCTACGATGTGTGCCATGAGAGGTGCGTTTATGACCCCCTCAGGCACGTCTATCGTTCAGGAAAGCTCAGACTCCTCAAGACCGTCCTTTCGTCGTCGTGCTCGTATGACTGCCTCTACTGTCACAACGCGTGGAACAGGGGCGTGGACTCGAGTCCAGAGGAGATTGCCGGACTGTTCTCCCTTATGCGGAGTAAGGGGCTCGTTAACGGTGCTTTCCTATCAAACTCCATTAAGGATCCCGAGAGGTCAATGGATGACATTCTGCGTGCGGGGGAAATTATCAGGAAAGACTTCCCTGGCTACATGCATTTGAAGATAATCCCGGGGTGTGATAGGGATCAGATAAAGAGAGCAGTTGAGATTGCCAGCAGGGTGAGCATGAACATCGAAACGCCTTCACGCTCGTTGCTCACCGAGCTCTGCTCGACAAAATCAAGGTCCGACTTCTCCAGAACTTTGAGGTTTGCACTGAAGTACGCGAAAAAGAGGGGGGTGAGCTTCACGACACAGATGATTGCGGGTCTCGGAGAGAAGGACTCTCAGATTCTCAGGGTTGCGGACAGGCTCTACGGTATGGGTGTTAAGCGCGTCTACTACTCAGCCTTCAGACCAATCTCCGGAACTCCCCTGGAGGGCAGGAGGCCTGAAAGCAGGAGGAGGCTTGTAAACCTCTACAGGGCAGATGCCTTAATCAGAGTGTATGGATTCGATTCATCTGAGATTGAGAAGGTCATGTCTGACGGTTTTCTGCCCAAGGAGGACCCGAAGGTCGCGCTGGTATTGAAGAAGCTTGAGAGTGGTGTGGAACTGTCACCACTCGAGGTTCCCGGGATCGGGACGAAGGGCGCTTCTCTCATAAAGAGTCCTGAAGACCTCGCAACCCTAAAGAGGGCCGGTTTTTCCGTAAAACGGGCATCGGCGTTCCATCCCTCACAGAAGAGGATTGGTGACTACATCTCTTAGGCGGCCAAACCTTTTTAACCTGCCGTCAAACTCCGGACATGGATATCTTCACGCTCGACGTCGGGACAGGCACGCAGGATTTCCTGCTGTACATTGAGGGTGAAAACATCAGGAACTGTCCCAAGGCTGTTATGCCATCTCCAACCAAGGTTGTGGCTAAGAGAGTTCGGAATGCCGCTGAATCTGGAAGTGACATCCTCCTCACGGGCTACACCATGGGCGGTGGGCCAAGCAGCAAGGCAATAAGGGATGCTGCTAAAAAGGTCAGGGTTTACGCCTACAAGAAGCCCGCCCTGACGATAAACGACGATCTGAACAGGGTTAAGGCGGAAGGCATCGCAATAGTGGATGAGAGGCCCGGGAGTGACAACCTTACTGAAATTGAGCTCGGAGATGTTAACCTCAATGCCTACTCGACCATGCTCTCCTCATTTGGAATAGAGCTGCCAGACAGACTCGTAATCTCCGTACAGGACCACGGATTCTCCCCAGGAGAGAGCAACAGGAGGTTCAGGTTCAGGATGTTTGAGAGGGTTTTGAAGGGGAGCCCGTACCTTGACAGCTTCCTGTATCCAGCGGAGAAAATTCCGGAGCACTACAACAGGATGAGGGCTGTTGCTGAGGCAGTCAGGGATTATGGAGAAGCAGTTGGCAGGGATTTTGAACTTTACGTCATTGACACGGTCTTTTCTGCTATAGCCGGAGCAATGCTCGATGTGAGGGAGTTTCCGGCGCTCGTTATGAACTTCGGCAACGGCCACACGGTCTTTGCAGTCGTTGACAGGGACGGCAGGATATACTCGCTAATGGAGCACCACACATCCATCGTCAGGAGGATGGACGTCAGCAGGCTGGCAGGCCAGTTCATCAGGGGTGAGCTGACGAATGACATTGTCTTCGAGCAGGGAGGGCACGGAGCGTACATCGACAGCGTGGTGGAGGTCAGGGACTTTGTTGCCACCGGCCCGAACGCTCAGCTCTCTGACTTCAGGGAGGCAAATCCGGTAGGAGACGTGATGGTCGTGGGCAATGTCGGGATGGTGAGCCTTCTGAAGAGCCATGAGCTTTTCGACGTGGCAGGAGTTTGAGGAAGCGATAAGGGAGATTCTGGAGCATCACGGCTTTGCAACAAGATTCAGATACGTTTTCAGGGACGAACAGGGCAGGGCGGAAGTTGACGTGCTGGCCGAAAGATACGGACTCGTGCTGGCCATAGATGCGAAGA
>NZ_JBPLZQ010000095.1:0-5496 GCF_054018175.1 Geoglobus sp. | reverse complement strand
AATCCTTCCATCGTAGTTTTCCTTCAGGAATTCGTAGTTCTCCTTAGAAAACCAGATGGTCATTCTGAGCTTTTTTCTGACCTTTCTTCAGAGGATTGGGTTTTAAAGGACTGTTATGAGAAACACCGCAGTTACGGCTGATATAAACTCAGAAAACACACCCGGAATGATCTTTCCTGAGGTGGTGGTCGTACTTCTCTCAGCGATTCTCAGCTATCTTTCAGCAAGAAGCTTCGTGAGTGCCTTGAAAGACCCGTAAACGGGAAGGACATACAGCTTGGCGAATGGGGTTCTGGGACAGAAACGCAAACCAGGGGCTTGAGATACGGGGGAGCTCTAATACTGGTAAACAACTTCTGCATTCTCTCTGAAGTGGCGGGAGAGCGTGAACGCTGAGAAATCTGTTTAAAATTTTGGCCCTTCCGGTCAGCTTGTTTGGATTCGGCAAAGCCACCGTGGGTGTACTCCCGGTTTTCGAAAAGCGGCATCCTGTCGAGCACATTATTTAATAATGATTAACCGCAAATTACTTTCTACCGGGGTGATCAAATGGAGTTCGGAACTGTTGCTCCAACGTTTCCTCCGATAGGAGAGGCAAGAATAACGGCCAAGCGTCTTGAAGAGAAGGGTTATGCTTCCATATGGTTTCCAGACCACCTGATGGGCTGGTATCCTCACGATGTGTGGAAAGAGACTCCGTTTGCCATGCGGTATCCTTCGTGCCACATGTTCTTTGACCCGTTCTGCGAGATATGCTACGTTGCACCTTATGCAGAGAAAATTAGATTTGGAGTGAGTGTAACCGAGGTTTTCCGCAGGCATCCAGCAGTCCTTCTTCAGCAGGCCGTTACCGCAGACCACGCGACCAATGGCAGGTTCATTCTGGGCATTGGTGCCGGAGAGGCCGAAAACACCGTGCCGTATGGCATAGAATTCAGGCATCAGGTTGCAAGACTCGAAGAAGCTCTTCAGCTCATCAGAATCATGCTGGAAAGCGACTACGGTGAGAAAATCAACTTCAAGGGCAGGTTTTACAGGTTCGAGGATGCCCTGTTTGACCTCAAACCCGTCGGTGAGATCCCTGTGTGGATCGGTGCACACGGCGAGAGGATGCTGAGGCTTACTGCAAAGTATGCGGACGGATGGTTGCCGGTATCCACGACCGTGGAGGAGTATGCTGAAAGGGTGGAAAAGCTTGAAAGGTATGCAAAAACTGAGGGCAGGGACCCTGATGAAATAACGAAGGCCCTTTTCGCAAGTGTGGTTGTTGACGAGAGTGAAGAGGAGGTTGAAAGGCTCCTTCAGGCCCCCATACTGAAAATACACGCACTCCTCCTGCATCACAGAGTTTACGAGAAGTACGGTTACAGACATCCGTTCGGAAAGTATTACGGGTTGCTCGAATACATTCCAACCAGGTTCTCGAAGGAGGAAATTCTGGAGGCGGTGAGTGGGATTCCAGATGAAATCGTCAGACTCGCTTTTGTGTGCGGGACACCAGAGCAGATAGTGGAAACCTTCGACGCGTATGCGAGGCTGGGCGTTGAGCACATAGTTGTCTGGAATCTCACGTACTTTGGAGATGCGAGCAAGGTCAGGAGCTCCTACGAGCTCGTGGACGAGATAATCGATCACTTCGAGCGAAAGCCGTGATTCCATTATCTGATCCGCTATTTCCACTCTTCACTTTTCTGGTCCATTGTTTTTTATTTTAGCTGGTTTGTCGAGTGTGCAGATCGTCCGGAATTTCGCTGGTGAGCGCCCGCTCTTCACACTGAAGTGCCGGGAAATTCTGAAAAGGTACCTCCAGGCTGGTGTGAAAATCTACGCACTCGGAACGTTTGAACAGGTTTGCAGGGAAGAGATAACGATTCTCGGCGGGGAGGTCAGAGACGTGGACACGTTCACCAACTACACGCTCATAGTGGATGACTCGAAACTGCTGATGGTCTATTTTGACGACGAAGGTATCCCGTACGGCCTTTACACAGAAAATGAAGGGATTGTGCAACCGCACGTCCACCTGTTCAACCTGCTTTGGAGAGACACGTCGAGGTGAGGTCGCCGGGGTGTGAGGGGATGCACTGATTTAAAGTTTCGTCCTCCTGTGGTCTTTGTGAGTTCTGCCGCTTATGAACGCCTTGAACTCGTCCACCCTTATGCCGTTCCTGTTGAGCCAGGAGATGAATCTGTCGTTCTCGTCCATCGCCTCTTCGAGCCCGGAGAATCTGACGATTATGCAGAGGTCATACTCACTACCGACTATCTCGAACACGTTCTCAACGTAGTCGAGCTTCTTGAGGTGGTCCACAAGCTTCCTCATTCCCCCTCTGTCGTTCTTCATGGATATCAGAACCACGCCAATCGTGTCGAGCCCTATCTTCTGGTAGTCGACCTGCCAGACTCCCTTCTTGACCTCCCTTATGTACTCTCTGCTCTCGAGTACCCTCATCCTGTTCTGAACCGTCCTAACCGCAATTCCAAGGCTGTCAGCGATTTCTTCGAGTGTCTGACCGTTAATTATACCCTCGATTATTCGCCTGTTCACCGGGTCGCTTAATTCGTGTTTCTGGAAGTTTTCATCCATTAAGATGCATTGTATACGAACTTTTTTTTAAAAATATTTCGAGATACACGCAATCGTTAAATAGGTGGAGATGTTAATCACTAAACATGAGGGATGTCAGAAACGTGCTGGTCGTCGGTGCTGGCACGATGGGACACGGCATAGCCGAACTCTGCGCTCTTGCAGGCTACAGCGTCACGCTCGTTGACGTGAGTGAGGAAGTACTGAAAAAGGCCGTTGAGAGAATAGCGTGGAGCCTGTCGAAACTCGAAAAGAAGAAGGGTGTGAAAAAGGATGACATTCTCTCGAGAATCTTCACTTCGACAGATTTGCCCTCCTCTGCCTCGAGCGCAGACCTCGTCATAGAGGCTGTAGTCGAGAAAACTGAGGTCAAGAGAGAGGTGTTCAAAACTCTTGACGAGAACTGCGGGGACGATGTCGTTCTTGCAACAAACACGTCCACAATTCCGATAGCTGAGATCGCCTCCGCAACCTCTCGGCCTGAAAGAGTTCTGGGGCTGCACTTCTTCAACCCGCCAACACTCATACGGCTCGTTGAGATCGTCGTGGCGGAGAAAACGTCCGATGAGGTGGTGGAATTCGCAAAGGAGTTCGTAAAATCACTTGGTATGGACTA
The DNA here is from genome assembly GCF_054018175.1 of Geoglobus sp. Classification (NCBI taxonomy): domain Archaea; kingdom Methanobacteriati; phylum Methanobacteriota; class Archaeoglobi; order Archaeoglobales; family Archaeoglobaceae; genus Geoglobus; species Geoglobus sp. Next base: position 2,293 of record NZ_JBPLZQ010000095.1, on the reverse strand, counting down.
CATAACTGCGAGGGATGTGCCCGGATTTGTTGTCAACAGGATAAACCTGAGGGTTTTCGGGCAGGCAATAAAGCTGCTGGAGATGGGACATTCTGCGGAAGAGGTGGATGCGTGTGCGAAGTACAGAATAGGCATGCCAATGGGACTGTTCGAGGTGATGGACTTCAGCGGGATAGACGTGCTCTACAACGTGATCAGGGAGATGTCGGCAAGGGGCTTTGACGTGGAGCTGAGCCCGATCCTCGAGGAGATGGTCAGAGAGGGCAGGCTCGGCATGAAAACCGGAAGGGGGTTCTACACGTACGAGGGGCTTTACGGCAGGGCAAGGATACCGAAAAAGAAGTCCTATGACGTGAACCCCCTTTTAATTCTCGCTCCAGCGGTAAACGAGGCGTGCTGGATTGTGAGGAACGGAGTCGCAAGTGCAGGGGATGTCGAGAAGGCAATGAAGCTGGGCATGGGATACAGAAAGGGTGTTCTGGAGCTTGCTGACACCTACGGACTCGACAGGGTTGCTGAAGTGCTGGAAAAACTCGGCATCGATCCTGATCCGATGTTGAAGGACATGGTGGATTCTGGAAAACTGGGAAAGAAGAGCGGTGAGGGCTTTTTCAGATGGAAGCACGAGAGGAAGAGTTTTGGTCCCGTAAGCTACGAGAAGAGGGGCAGTTACGCGGTAATCACGCTGAGGAGGGCGGAGAGGCTCAACGCCCTCAACGAAGAGATGTGGACTGGAATAAGGAAGGCGTTGCTCGAGGCTGAGAGGGATGGTGATGTTAGGGCGGTGCTGATAACCGGAGAGGGCAGGGCGTTCTCTGCCGGAGACGACATAGCGGTGATGAGGTCGTGGAGTTCTGTGAGCGATGGGAAGCACTTCTTTGAGAACGTTGCTGGACCTCTGATATACCTGATGACGGAATACAGCAAACCCCTCATTTCTCTGGTCAACGGTTACGCCTACGGCGGGGGAATGGAGCTCAACCTGCTGATGGACATAGTAATCGCCAGCAGAAGCGCGACCTTCTCTGTTCCCGAAGGACTGATAGGTGCGTTTCCACCGATAGCCTCGACCGTTGGGTTCATGCTGAACAGGCGAGTCCTCAGGTACTGCCTGACTGCGGAGGAGATCCAGGCGGATGAAGCTGTCGATATGGGTATTGCGGACCTCGCGGTTGACGATGACCAGCTGGAGATCGCTGGCATAGAAATCGCGGAGAGAATCTCGGAACTCGCACCCATGTCAGTTCAGGCGGTTAAAAAGGCCAAAAAGAGCGTTTTAAACGCTTTCAGAAGTGCACTCGAGGGTGCTGTTGAGGAGCTAATAATTCTCTCGGGCACGTCGGACTTCAGAGAGGGAATGGACGCCTTTCTGGGGAGGAGGAAACCCGTCTGGAGGGGCGAGTGATGAACCTCGAGCTCAGCGAGGACCACAGGATGGTACAGCAGGCGGTCAGGGAGTTCGCGGAGAAGGAGATAATGCCCTACGGCCGTGACTACGATGCGAAGGGACAGTTCCCGTTTGAGCTGTTCAGAAAGGCTGCAAAGCTCGGTTTCGTTGGAACAGACCTGCCGGAAGAGTACAGCGGTGCTGGACTGGACTTCACGTCTTCAGTGATAGTCGCAATGGAGCTCACGAGAGCTGACAGCAACGTCGGCAGCGCCATAGCTTCCGCGACCCTCGGCTGCCCGATGCTCAAGTACTTCGGCACGGAAGAGCAGAAGGAGCGGTACATGGCGAGGGTGCCGAAGGGGGAGACCACTTCAGGCATAGCAATAACGGAGCCGGACGCGGGCAGTGACGCTGCGAGCATAAAGACGAGGGCAGAAAGAGTTGCAGACGGGTGGATCGTGAATGGCTCGAAGGTGTTCATAACCAACGGCAGCATCTCCGACTGGATAATTCTCCTTGCGAGAACGGGAGGTGCAGGATATAGGGGTATCTCGGCATTCGTCGTGGAGACGTCGTGGGATGGTTATTCAGCTAAGAAGATCGAGAAGATGGGTCTCAGCTGCCACGATACTGCAGAGCTGAGCTTCAGAGACATGTTCGTCCCCGTGAGGAACCTGGTCGGCAGGGAAAATCATGGATTTCGCCAGCTCATGAGGTTTTTCAACGAAAGCAGAATCAGCGTTGGAGCGATAAACCTCGGCATGGCAATAGGAGCATACGAGAGAGCGCTGGAGTACGCGAGGGAAAGGAAGGCCTTCGGAAAACCCTTAATCGAGCACCAGGCCATAGCCTTCAAGCTCGCAGACATGTATAAAGACATAGAGGCGGCAAAGCTCCTGATCT
>NZ_JBPLZQ010000094.1:0-23331 GCF_054018175.1 Geoglobus sp. | reverse complement strand
TGTCGGCTTTCTCAGGAACTTCTTTATCAGTGAGTTGGCGAAGCTCTCGATCATCGGCAGCACGCCCTCGTCCACACCGTATTTGGAGCTGAGCTTGTTGTAGAATTCGATTATTTCCTCGTTTTTTATGTAGTCTGCGTGCGTGTACATAAGGCAGATGGCGTTTCTGGCTTTGAGTTCCTTCAACCTCTCGACGAGGTTCTCAAGCTCCTCCTTTATAATCTCCTCAGCTTTTTTCGCCTCCTTGAGCCTCTTCCTGAGGTTCTCCGAGCTTATCTCTCTGAGGTCGTCTATCGTGTACAGCGTGACTCCTTCCACGTCTCTGACGCCCGGTTCAACGTCCCTCGGCAGTGCGATGTCTATTATCAGGAGCCCCTCTTTTCGCAGCTCCATGACCCTCTGGATGGTCTCTCTCTTCACAACATAATGGGGGGCGGAAGTTGCGGAAATGACGACGTCGCACTCCACCATGTACCTCTCCATTCTCTCGAATGGAACGGCCTTGGCCCTGTTTCCAATCTCTTCGGCCAGCCTTCTTCCCCTTTCGAGGGTTCTGTTGGCGATGTATATTCTCTCGAGGTTCTTGTGTGCAACTGCCTTCGCCACGAGCCTGCCCATCTCTCCAGCACCTATTATCATGGCCTTTTTTCCGTGAAGGGTTCCGAGCGTCCTTTCTGCGAGCTCCACAGCAGCGCTTCCGATTGAAACGGCTCCCTTGTTTATCCTGGTTCTGTTTCTGACCTTCTTTCCAACCTGAATCGCTTTAGAGAAGACGAGGTCGAGAACTTCTCCTATGCTGCCGTACTCCTTTCCAAGGTTGTAGAAGTCCTTCACCTGTCCGAGTATCTGGTCTTCTCCAACCATCATCGACTCGAGTCCGCTTGCGACTCTGAGCAGGTGTTCAAGGCTGTCTCTATCCCGGTGAATCTCGATTATCCTTTCCGGAACGCCCATTTTTCTGGCGAATTCCTTGAGGGTGCTGATCGTGTTCGTGCCGTACACGTAGACCTCAACGCGGTTGCATGTCAGGAGAATTGCGCATTCCTTTATGTTATGGTAACTCATCACCCTGTCGAGCAGCTGGTAATAGTCACCGTGCCAGGCCTTTTGAATCTGATCTATTGAAGCCTTTTTGTGAGAGATGACGAGGTTTGCAATTTCCATTATTTGTAAAATCTCTCAGGCGTATTTTAACCTTTTCTGACACCCATCAAAACTCCAGAAAACGCTCTTTATGCCAGATCTGGCTGGAGTCACTCCGGACTTTATCAGGAACGGAATAAAAAGTGGTTTTATGTCTTGGCTCCGAGGATGCTCTTCGGGCTCCTCTTGATCCTCCTTCTCTTCTTTCCGTCGGAGGTGTACTTCTGGTTCGGGCCCGGCTTCTTGTAGGTCTGGTACTTCGAGGGAACGAGCCTCTGTCCGCCCTTCCTGTTCTTGATTTTGATCCACTGAGTCGTGCCTGTTTTACCCATGGTGGTGACTGTCAGGAGAGAATTTAAAAAAATTTTGGTGTCAATTATCCCTGAGGCAAAATAATAAATATCGCAAGAGAGATAGATTTGATGGATGGTCAGAAGGGCTAAGCTCGTTAATGATGCGGTGGACCTGGTTCCGGTTCTGCAGCTCTTTTCCACTGAAACGTACAGGCGCGTTTATGAAACGCTGTTAAGCGAGTGGAAAACACTCGGGGAGCTGAGGGAGCTTTACGGAGAGGGGGTCGAGGAGGCTCTGAGGATTCTCAAGAATGCCGGGATGCTTGAGGTAAAGTGGAGAATGCCGACCGAGCCTGCGGGAAAGCCGGAAAAGGAATACCACGTGAGCTACACGCACCTCAGCATCAACGTTTACATATCTCTGAAGGATCTGAACACGATTCTGAACGCGATTTTTATGGCTGAGGACGAGGAGAGCGAGATCGTCGGCAGAATTGCAGAACAGATAAATCGGGGGAGGATATCCGTTCAGCACATAAGCAGAGAAACCGGAATGGACAGCCTGTTTATAAGGGCGGTTGCCAAGAAGTCCCTCAGACTAAATCTGAAGGGTCAGCTCGTGGAGTTTGCCAAGGAGGATGAGATATAGCATAAAGAACATACTGGACAGGCTCAAGTGGCACCCAGACTACAGCTTCGAAAAAGTCACCGTCAGGTTTGTTGACAGGCCCCGCGGAATATCCGAGGTTTCTGGTGAGGACATTGTTGACGTTGGCCACAAGTTCATCTACACCCGAACGTCTGCCATACCCCACCACAGGGTGGTGGAGATTCTGCATGATGGCGAGGTTGTCTGGAGAAGAGGATAAATGTTATTTATGGTGACGGTTAAGGCCGGACAATGACTGTGCGGAGCAGACTTGAGGGCAGGATGGATGATACGGCCCTAAAGCTCACAACCTCAATGGATTTTGATGAGAACATCTTTCACTACGATATCCTTGTTGATTACGCTCACGTGGTGATGCTGGAAAAAACCGGAATTCTTGACAGAACTTCGGCGTCGAGAATTCTCAGGGCCCTGAGGGCTGTAGAGGAGGGCGGGTTCGAAAGCCTTTCGAGGGAGTACGAGGACGTTCATGAGGCCATAGAGGCCAAGGTAATTGAGCTCGCGGGTGACGATGGCAGGAAGATGCACACTGCGAGGAGCAGGAACGACGAGGTTGCGACGTGCCTGAGAATGTTCGCGAGGGACAGGATTCTGGACATCCTCTCAACACTCCTCGAGCTTAGGTCGGTGCTTCTCAGGAAGGCAAAGGAGAACGTCAGTGCTGTGATGCCCGGGTTCACGCACCTGCAGTACGCCCAGCCCACAAAGCTGTCACACCACCTGCTCGCGTACCACGACATGGTTGAGAGAGACTTCCAGAGGCTGCTCGACGCGTTCAGAAGGGTAAACCTGTCCCCCCTCGGATCTGCAGCGTTTGCAGGAACGTCTTTCGGTGTTGACAGGGAACTTGTTGCACAGCTCCTCGGATTTGACGGTCTGGTTGAGAACTCCATGGATGCGGTGTCAAGCAGGGACTTCCTTATAGAATCAGTCTTTGCCTGCACCTCTGTCATGCTCTCCTTCAGCAGGATCTGTGAGGAGATCGTGTTGTGGGCATCGGAGTTCGAGTTTGTGTCCCTGCCCGACGAGTACTCCTCCTCTTCAAGCATAATGCCTCAGAAAAAGAATCCTGACACCGCGGAAATCATCAGGGCAAAGGCCGGCAGGGCAATCGGAGACCTCGCAGGTGTGATGGCGATCTACAAGGCGATGCCCTTCGCCTACAACAGGGACTTTCAGGAGATGAACGCCGTGATGTTCAGGGTGATGAACGACACCCTGACATCTGCGAGGGTGATGGTGGGCTTGCTCGACAGAATTGAGTTCAGAACTGACGTGATGGCGTCCAAAGCGGGGAAGGGCTTTTCGGTTGCAACGGAAATAGCCAACCTCCTCGTGCAGAAGGGAGTCCCATTCAGAACCGCACATCGCATTGTCGGCGAGCTCGCAAGGCTCGGCGCTCACAATCCCGACGCGAAACTGCTCGTTGATGTTGCTAAGAGGTTTGGAGCTAAGGTTGAGGTCTCACAGGAGGAGATTGATTCCGTCTCAATTCCTGAAAATGCGGTTGAAAGGAGGACGAGCCTCGGTGGAACGGGTGGGAGGAACGTCCTTGAAATGCTCGAGAAGAGAGTCACCAGGATCGAGGAGGACGAGAGGAGAATTGCTGGAATCAGGATGAAAATTTCCGAGTCTCTGAAGAGGCTGTATGAAGAGGTAGGTGGGTATGCGGGGGAAGAGAGTTAGGATAAGGGCAAAGGGCAGAGTTTTCGAGGGGATAGCACTCCCGTCTGAAGAAGGGAAGATCGTCCTCAAGCTCGACAGCGGTTACAACGTGGGGTTTTACGATTACGAAATTCTCGAGGAAGAGGAGTTCGAGGTTCCCGAGCTCGGACTGCCTGCTGTAAGGGGGAAGGAGGGGTTGAAAAGTATCAAGGTCATCTCAACGGGCGGAACCATAGCGAGCAAGGTTGACTACAAGACTGGAGCTGTGACGAGCCAGTTTACCGCTGAGGAGATCGTCTCCGACATTCCGGAGCTTGCGGAGATCTGCAACATCTCTGCCGAGTTGCTCTACAACATCCTCAGCGAGAATATGAGGCCGGAGTACTGGGTAACCCTCGCGAGGAGGGTTTACGATGCGATAAGGGAGGGGTACGAAGGGGTCATCGTGACCCACGGCACCGACACGATGCACTATTCCGCTTCAGCCCTGGCTTTCATGCTCAGGACTCCTGTTCCTGTCGTTTTCGTTGGCGCGCAGAGAAGCAGCGACAGGCCAAGCAGTGACGCGGCAGTCAACATGATCTGCTCAGCCCACACGGCTTTGAGCGACCTTGGAGAGGTGGCGGTGGTCATGCACGCCACAACCAGCGACGACTACTGCCACATCCACAGGGGCGTGAAGGTGAGGAAGAACCACACCTCGAGGAGGGACGCGTTCGAGAGCGTGAACTATCCACCCCTCGGCAGGGTTTGGAGCGACGGAAGGATAGAGTGGGTTGCAGAGAGGTTCAGGAGAAACGAGAGGGAGCTCAAGCTGTTCGACAGACTCGAGGAGAAGGTCGCCCTGATAAAGTACTTCCCGGGTTTAACCCCTGAAATTCTGGAGTTCTTCTACAGCAAGGGATACAGAGGGTTCGTGATCGAGGGGACCGGCCTCGGCCACGTCTCCACAGACTGGGTTGACACGGTAAGGAGAATTGCCGATGATAGCTTAGTGGTTATGACCTCTCAGTGCCTGTGGGGAAGGGTGTGCGATAGAGTTTATGACACCGGCAGATACCTGCTGAAGGCGGGAGTCATTGAGGGAGAGGACATGCTGCCCGAAACCGCTTTGATAAAGGTGATGTGGCTCCTCGGAAACTTCGAGCTCGAAGAGGCGAGAAAACTCGTCAGGGAGAATCTGGTTGGGGAGATAAACTACAGGAGCGGGTATTAGATTGCGATTTGCTCTCGTTCTCGTTTTTAGGAGATTTTGTCCCTTCCGCATTTGAGAAATTTTAAAATTAGTTTTTTATCTTTCCTTTTCAGGTTTTTCAGCTCTATTTCAGCTCTCGACTTCGCAGTATTGCTAATGTGTCTGAAATATATGACCATTACGATCAAACCAGAATAACCGAGCCTTCTAACGACTTCATAGCACTTTTTCAGCTGTTCTGGCTTTCTTATTGCATCTCTACTACCAAAATTACCTCGAGTACATTCAACTATGGCTACCTTGTCTCGAAGTATGAATATGCAGTCACATCCACCATCTACATCAAAATTTTTGTCGGCACATTTGTCAAACTTTACTTTGAGGATATATTCAGAGGACTTGATTCTGCATCCGTCAATGTTATTACTAAAATCGAGACAGTTACCTTTTAGCATTTCTCTAAGTTCTTTAGCCAGAATTTCAGTATCCGGCATGTTATGCATTCATTTTCCTCCATAGCGCTTCCTCGATTTCTGCATACCTGTTGGACAACTCCACAATTACAGACGAAAATTCCTCTTCTTCTATACCCTCATCAGAGACAATGACTTCCTCAGCAGTACCATCGTTTTTGAACCTGTATATTCTTAGATTTTCCGGTTTCAACCCTTCATGCTCTTTGTAGCCAATCTTTACCTTTTCTTCCTTGGACAATTTGTTAAGGTGTATCAGAGAGTTCAGCTCTTCTAAGATTGTCGGGCTGTGCGTGGTTATGAGGACGCTGATTTTATGGCTCAGCATGGCTAGTGCTCTTGCAACCACGTTTTGCATATTGGGGTGCAAGTGGGTTTCCGGTTCCTCGATTACAATAAATGATTTGGGTTTCAGTACATGCCTGAGGTATATTATCAGGGGCGCGAGTTCCCTCGCTCCTGAATGTGATCTCAGTATTGGTATTTCTTCTCTCGACCTCCTGAAATATATTTCCGGAAAAACCATTCCCAAGGTTTTTACTTCAACTTTTCCTCCTATCTCGTTTTCAAGAAAATCTGCTATGGAACTGATTCCATCATCAACGATCTTTGACGAGTCTTCTACAATTAGGTTTGAGAGCATCTCTCTGTCGGGCTTACTTAGTGGCACATCCTCTGGCCCTGTCCTTGTAAGTGAGTATCTTATTAGGTTTGGGGCCATTCGCAAAAATCCAGATTTACTGTCAGTTAGTATGTATGAATCCTTGTAGATGAAATATCCATCGAGCAGTGTGGAGATGATGTATGGTATTGTGAGTATGCAAATCTGGAAAAATCGAACCTCTTGGGGCATTTTCTGTCCAGGAGGTAAAGCCAATCGTCTTTCAAGAATTTCTCTTCCGTTGTATTTAAGGTAGATCTTGTCAGATGCATACTCCATTTTTAGACCACTTACATCCAGTTTGTCAAGACCCTTTAATTCAACTCTATTGCTTCTTTTGTAGATCAATATCTCGAACCCTTGAGTATTGTCGTTGTTGCAGACCCTTATTCTGGCTTTACTTTTTTCATCCCACGAAACAAGCTTTCCGACTCTTTCTACTCTGAATGTGCTTTTGAAATGATCTGGGAGGGATTTTTTTAATGACTTCTCCAAAGATTTCAGAAGCATTCTTATTAGTCTGGCAGATGTTTCTTCAGACAGTGATTTTTTCTCGTCAATCTCCTTAAACGCCTCCTTAAATTCGGCTGAATTTGTAATGCTGTCAGAAAGTACTTCAAAATCAGTTTCTATTCTCTGGAGCATCCATATAAGGTATGCGAGATAGGACTTTCCCGTCCCTCCTGGACCTATGAAGACTGTGAAGTCACTAAGTGTGACATCTGCAAATTTGACCGGCCCGAAATTCTCTACAATGAATCTCATGATGGGTATTTTCTGGGTACAGGTGTAAAAAATAGTTTTTGTCCGAAGTTTTGTTGGGCCAATATTATATCTCGCTTTTTTCCATCCTCGACGCTTTCATCAGCTCAAGTGTCCTCCTCAACCTCTCTGAATCCCTCTTTTCCGCTATGACATCCAGCTCTGCCCTGTAGGCTTCTACGTCCACCTCTCCTCTCTCCATGTACTCATCTATGAAGTTCCTGTAGAGCTTCACCAGGTCGTGGATCAGGGAGACGCTGTACTCCCTGCCCTGAATCTTCAGGCAGTCCACACCCCTGTCGATCATCTCAGGAATCTCGTCGAGCATCAGGAACATGCTGTTGGGAAGCTGGAAGTCTGAGGCGTACACGTCATCACCGGCGAGCTTCCAGCCAAGCAGGCACGGCCTGAAGCACACGCCACCCCTGTTCGGACTGCCGACGTAGTATGCTTTTCCGTCAATGCTCTCGTACTTTAAGGCCTTGTAGCTGCTCATCCAGCACCTGCCCAGGTATGTGAAGTCGGTGTTTGCGTGAATGAGCACCTCGACCCCCATTCCGGTGTAGGCCTTGATCTCCATCATCTCGTCCAGGCTCATCTTGCAGTCCGCGACGAAGAGGTACGCTCCCGCATCTCTGTAGAGCATGGCCTCCTCCTTGTTGAGTATGCTCGCCCCTATGCTTGCGACTATCCTGAGGTCAGGATGCCTCTCCCTCGTGATCCTCATAAGGCCTATGTCGTTGAGTATTACTGCGTCAATCTCCATGCTGTACAGGCTGTCAAGTTTTTCGACGTACATCCTCTCCTCTCCAGCCTTTGGCATCGCGTTTATCGCTGCCCTCAGCATTCCACCGTAGTCGTGAGCGATCCTGACTGCTCTCTTCAGCTCGTCGTCGCTCATCTCGTACTTCTTGCTCCTCCTGCTCCACCCCTTCACGCCAGCGTAAACGCTGTCAGCTCCAGCCTTAAAGACGGCCTCCACCATCTCCAGGCTTCCACCGGGTCCAAGAAGCTCGACCATAACCATCACCCCGGAACGTAGATCTGTCCGGCTCTGTTGAAGTAGTAGCCGTTTGCCACTCCGTTCTCAGCGAGGCTCTTCAGGAGTTCGAGGTCAGACCTCGAGAACCCCCTCTCGAGCAACCTTCTGTATATCGTTCCAACCTTTTCCCTGTAGCCTATCCTCTCAGAGACTGTCTCAATTCTGAACGCGTCGGCAAAATTCAGCACTTCTATGTGCTCGTACATGCACACGTCCTTCCCGCTGAGCGTCGCGTGACCGAACGGCTTCAGCACGAGGTCCTCACTCTTGAAGTACATCTCCTCCCTGCATATCTTGGGGCAGTCCTTTCTCACAACGTCGGCGAACCTTTTAAGGAAGCACTCGTGCCCTATGCCGACCGGGATCTTTCCGTGCACGACCACCTCTATCTCAACCCCGGTTTCCTTCATCTTCTCTATGTCCTCTACGGCGAGTTCGTAGGCTGGGATTATTCTGTCAACCCCTATGCTGTACAGGAATTCCGCTGTGGAGACTGTGTAAACGTTGGCAAGACCACCGGCAATCAGCCTGACGTCCGGAAATTCCCTTGAGATGTACCTTATGACTCCGAGGTTGCTCGCCTCTATCCCGTCGCAGACCTCAGCGGCAATGTCGATCATCCTGTAAACTCTTTCAAGGTCTCTGTTTCTCGGGACCGCGAAGGTCGTTGCGTAGGCCTTCTTGCCCATCTCTCTCACCATCTCCGCCCCGGCCCTCAGGTCGTCAGGGTTTGCGATCAGGTTACCCTCATATTCCCAGCAGTACGGCATTCCGAGGTAAATCGCATCGTATGGCTTTATGCTGCATTCACTCATGCTTTCAAGATTGGGAATTCCCGTTGTGAGCTCCATACTCTATCACCCCCACCTTCGTTATCTGCCTGGTTTCGTGCTTGACAAGATCAGCGTCAACGCTGAAGTACGTGAGCCTCGGCCCGAAACTGACCTCGGTCACGGTCCTGCCATTATGAATAACCTTCCACATTCTCGCACACTCCATTCCACACTCACCACTTCTCTTAACGCTCCTTCCGGATGAGTATGCGGAGAGCATGCACCTGCCCTTGTAGAACATCTCCACAAAAGCCCTTCCAAATGCCTCAACTTTCAGACTATCGCTCTTGAACTCCTCAATCTCGTGGTTCAGCTCCGGTGGAATTACGACCGCGTAAGCACCGAGCTCCTCGTACAGCCTGATGTCCTCCCTGTTCAGCGAGCACATTCCGACGCTCACGGTAACCTTCTTTTTCCCCGAGATCCTTGAGATTGCTGCAAGCTCGTTGAGAACAACGTGCTCGTGCTTAATTCTGTCACACACCTCTTCCAGCTCATCTGCCTCCTTCACCCTGTTGAGTGCCACCACGGCATAGCTCATCTCGTTTATTTCCTCAAGCGTGAACGCCTTGCTGTCCGAGTATCTGCTGTACCCCTTCAGTCCCACGATCTGCACAATAGCCAATGATTTATCATGATTTAAAAGCCTTTTTCTTTTTACCCCCTCAAGCCCCTCAACCGGAGAAGAAAAATTTTTAGTCTTCAATACTTTTTTCGAGCATGGACAGGGTGACGATAGCCATTGCTGTGTTCATCGCAACACTTCTCGCAGCTGCTGGAGGAATTGCGTACTACTTCGGGATAGTAACCCTGCTGAAACTCGTTTTCGGTCTCGCATATCTGGGTGCATTTCTGGTGTTTGCCCTGATGTTTGGCGTAACCCTGTATGCGAGGTCTTTCAGATACTCGGCTTTGCTGTTCGTACCTCTCGTTCTGTCGGCGTACGGTCTTTACAGCTCATACGTGTGGGACGTCAGGGCAGTGGCTGTCACGACAGCTCTCTTTGTCGTGGGCTTTGCGGCCTTTGTGTGGTACATAAGCGAGCCGGACCTGACCCTGAGGGAGCGGTTCTCCAGTCCGGAATCGCTAATGGCAAGGGGAAACTACAGGGCTGCTGGCAGGAAGTACGAGAAGAAGGGCGATTACGTTAAGGCGGCTGAGGCCTACCTAAAGGCTGGCATGCTCGAAAGTGCAGCGTGGGCTTACGAGAGGGCTGAGAGATACAGGGAGGCGGCGGAGATATACGAGATGCTCGCCGAAAAGCAGGAGGACGTTTACTACTGGAAGGAGGCGTACGAGTTTTACAGGAAGGCGGGGGAGATGGTGAAGGCTGCAGAGTGCCTTGAAAAGTATGCAGAGGACGAGCCATGGTTCTGGGAGGATGTGGCAGAGATTTACGCTGAAATCGGTGACGAGGAAAGGAGGAAGGACGCTCTGAGGAAGGCCCTCGAATACTACAGGAAAGAGGCCGAGGAGGAGGGAGTCTTCTGGGAAGACGTTGCGAAGATATACGAGCAGCTCGGCGAGAATGAGCTCGCGAAAGGTGCGTGGACGAAGTTTGCAAAGTACTGCGAGAGTGAGGCAGAGAACGACCCCATGTGGTACAGGCATGTGGCAGAGGCTTACGAGAAACTCGGCCTGAAGGAAAAGGCAGAAGAGGCGAGAAAGAGGTACGAGGAATACAGGAAGAGCGTGATCTCTGGAAGTGAAAGCTGACTGGCAGGCTGCCGGCATTTTATTTTTGTTACGGAATTTTAAATAGAAACGTTTATATATTCTGGCTCAGAACTTCAAGAAATTGGAAGGTAGGTGTTTGGAATGGAATTTGAAAGGAAACCGCCCGTACAGGTCGGAGATGTGAGAGAGGTTAGGATTGAGAACATTGGCAGTGGTGGAGATGGTATAGCCAGGATTGATGGTTATGTCGTTTTCGTACCAGGCGTGAAGGTTGACGATGTTGTGACGGTAAAGATTACGAAGGTTTTGAGGAAGTACGGATTCGCTGAAGTTGTTTAAAGGCTCTCAGCGAGCTTTTCAATTTCGTCAATATACTTCCTTATTTCTTCAAGGTCTTTTTTCATTTTCTCGATTTTTTCGTCTGCTCCTTCTGGAATTACGGCTCCGTGCTGAGACGGCTCTATAACTCCTGCATGCTCGAGAACCCTGAGCGAATAGCGAACCTTGTGCTTCGGCATGTTGAGAACCTCTGCGAGCTTGAATATTCCTATGGGCTGGCTCTCCTTAACGGCCTTCAGAATCTGGAAGTGCCTCAAAGCTATTTCGGCCTCGTATTTCAGCTTCCTCAGGGCCATTTTTTATCCCCGAAATAAAATGTACTGGTAGTATATTAATCTTCCTGCATTGGGTGGAAGACGACCTCAATTCCCGCCTCCTTCAGAAACTCGAGCCCCCTGCTGTCCGCATACTCCCTGCCGTAAACGACCTTCTTTATCCCCGCGTTGATTATCATCTTCGCGCACATTATGCACGGCTGGTGGGTGGTGTAGAGCGTCGCGTCCTTTATGCTCACTCCGTGGTATGCTGCCTGGATTATCGCGTTCTGCTCCGCATGCACGGCCCTGCACAGCTCGTGCCTCTCCCCGGAGGGGATGTTCAGCTCCTGCCTCAGGCACCCAATGTCCAGGCAGTGGGGAAGCCCCATTGGTGCACCGTTGTAGCCCGTGGAGAGGATGCGCTTGTCCCTCACTATCACCGCTCCGACGTTCTGTCTCAGGCAGGTTGACCTTGAAGCGACGACCCTCGCGATTTCCATGAAGTAGCTGTCCATGTCTGGCCTTCTGTGTGGCATGCTCTCTGATTGTGGGCTGAAAGTTAAATCTTTCTCCGATTGCTTTTTCAGCAGAGATACCGATCCTGACACATGAAGCTCATAATCTGCAGTAAGGCCGATATTGCGAGTCAGAACATAAAAAACGCGATCATAAGCATGGGTGACTTTGAGAAAAGTAATGTGGGTGGTGGCTTTGAGGCGTACATTTCCGACTTTGTCACAGTCGTCGATATCGAAGAGCGGCTGATTTATGCGGACGGCATAGATGCGAGGCTTTCAGAGCATTTTGACTTCGACGAAATCCTGTTCGCGTCGAGACACTCCAGCAAGGACGGCAGGAAGATAATCACGACCCACTGCACGGGCAATGTGGGCAGGGCAGACTTTGGAGGGAAGCCATTCAGTCTCGCGAAGCCGTCTCCGATGACGATGAAGAACTTCTCGCTTCTGGTTGCCGAGAGGCTGGTGGATACCGAGTACGAGTTCACGCTCGAGGCAACCCATCACGGACCGTCCGAGATTCGCACGCCATCTGCATTCTACGAGATCGGTTCCACCGAGGAGGAGTGGAAAGACGAGGACATCGCATGGCTGGTGGCGGAGTGCATGCTCGAGGCCTTGGAAGGAAGGAGAGACTGGACGGTCTCGGTTGGAGTGGGTGGCACTCACTACGTTCCGAGGCAGACCGAAATTGAGGTTGGTACGGTTTACGCGTTCGCCCACAACTTCCCCAAGTACACATTTGAGGATCTCAACGCCGAATTTCTCGAATATGCGATAAAGCTGAGTGGAGCAGAGGTGGTAATAATCGACGAGAAGTCCGTGAACGCAAGGACCAAGGCGCTCGTCAGTGAAGCTGCTGAGAGAGCAGGAGTGGAGGTGCTCAGGTCGAAGCACGCAAAGAGAAACAGGCTTGACATATAATGTGATACAAATCTATTTATACTCAGAAGGAGAGGGATGATTGATGAAGCTCACTGCTGCCATTCTTCCAATCAAGGTGGGCAGATATTCTGTGGCATTGAACAAGGAGGATGCGGCCGAACTCGGTGTTGTTGAAGGCGACAGGGTGAGGGTGGCCAGAAAGAGCCACAGCGTCTCTGCGAGCGTCCAGATTGCGACCGGAATAATAGCGAGGGGGAGGATCGGGATTTATCAGGATGTGGCAGAGGAACTCGGGATTGTTGAAGGATCTGACGTTGAGGTTTATCCTGTTTCAAGACCTGTCAGTGTGGAGCTGATCAGGAAAAAGCTTGAAGGGAAGAAGCTCACCAGGGAGGAGCTTTACGAAATCATCGAGGACATCGTGGAGAACAACCTCACGGAGGTTGAGCTGACGGCATTCGTCCTCGCGAATTACCTCGTGGGGATGGACTTCGACGAGATTGAGTGGATGACCAAGGCGATGGTGGAGACAGGGGAAACCATAGAGTTCGATAAGGGCATAGTTGTGGACAAGCACAGCATAGGTGGAGTTCCGGGAAACAAGGTGAGCCTGATAATTGTTCCGACGGTGGCGTCTGCAGGGCTGCTGATTCCAAAAACCGCGAGCAGGGCGATAACCTCTGCAAGCGGAACTGCAGACACGATGGAGGTGCTGGCCAACGTAAACCTCTCGGTTTCGGAAATAAAGGAGATCACCGAGGAGGTTGGCGGAGTTATAGCCTGGGGTGGAGCCACGAACATCGCCCCTGCAGACGACAGGATAATCAGGGTGGAGTATCCGCTCTCCATAGATCCTCGCCCCCAGCTCCTCGCGAGCGTGATGGCCAAGAAAGGGGCTATAGGGGCGAGGCACGTTGCGATAGACATTCCTGTTGGCAATGGTGCCAAGCTGCCGAATGTTGCTGAAGGCAGGAAGCTCGCTGGCGAGTTCGTGGAACTCGGGAGGAGACTCAACCTAAACGTATCGTGCGCGATAACCAACGGGTCTCAGCCCATAGGCAGGACTGTTGGCCCGGCTCTCGAGGCCAAGGAGGCCATAAAGCTCATGGAGGACAGGCAGGGGTCCTCGAGCCTGCTCGAAAAGTCTCTCGGCATAGCGGGAATGATATTCGAGATGGCCGGGTTGACGTCAAACGGATACGAGATGGCGAGAGAGCTGTTCATGAACGGGAAGACCCTCGAGAAGTTCAGGCAGATAGTCGAGGCACAGGGAGGCAGTGGAGAGGTAAAGTCCGATGACATACCACTTGGAGAGGAGAGATACGTCATAGAGAGCAAGTTCGAGGGTGCGGTTGTCGATGTCATAAACAGCAGGATCGTGAAGATTGCGAGACTCGCGGGCGCTCCAAAGGACAAGGGAGCTGGAGTTTACATTCACAAGAAGAGAGGAGAGGTCGTCAAGCCAGGAGAGCCGCTCATAACAATTTACGCTGAGAAGGGCTGGAAGCTGAACAACGCCGTGGAGTTTGCGGTCGAGAACCCACCTGTTATCGTTTCGGGAATGATTCTGGAGAGGTATCCATCTTTCAAGTACGTTTGAGGTGATGGCAGTGGATGTTAAGGATGGTCTGAAGGATGTTATTGCGACAGAGACGAGCATCTCGAGAATAGAGCTGCTCGATGGAAAGGCAGTACTCGAGTACAGGGGGTACAACATTCACGAGCTCGCCCAGAACTCGACCTACGAGGAAGTCGCATACCTCCTGCTCTTCGGAGAGCTACCGTCAAAAAGCGAGCTCGAGCTCTTCACGGAGGAGCTGAAGGAGAGGAGAGAGTTACCTCCACAGGTCGTTGGGCTGCTCACTCACCTCTCACCCTTCAGTCACCCGATGGTCGCTCTGAGAACGGCCGTCAGCTATCTTGGCACAATGGACAGGAACATCGCCTACACGAGCCACGAGATAAGCATTGAGAAGGCCAAGAACCTGATAGCCAAGTTCCCGACGATCGTGGCGTACTTCCACAGGATAAGGATGGGCGAGAAGCTCGTTCACCCCAGCGACGATCTGGGGCATGCTGCCAACTTCCTATACATGCTCCACGGAGAGGAGCCCACTGAGACGATGGAAAGGGCGCTGGACCTGGACTTCATTCTGCACGCTGACCACGAACTGAACGCCTCAACCTTCGCCGCGAGGGTCGCTGCCTCGACCCTTGCAGACATGTACGCCTGTGTCGTTGCAGCAACGGGAACGCTGATAGGTCCGCTTCACGGTGGTGCGGCCCAGAGGGTCATGGAGATGCTGAGGGAGGTCGCACTCCCGTGGAGGGCCGAGCAGTACGTGAGGGAGAAGCTGGAGAGAGGAGAGAGGATAATGGGCTTCGGTCACAGGGTTTACAGGAACGTGATGGACCCCAGGACGATCGAGCTGAAGAAGCTCGCCAGAAGGCTTTCGGAGGAAAAGGACTCCAAGTGGTACGAGATAAGCGAGGCGATAGAGGATGCCGTGAGGAGGCACAAGAACCTGCTGCCCAACGTTGACTTCTACTCGGCGAGCGTCTACGCGAACCTCGGAATTCCGGACGACCTCTTCGTTAACATATTCGCAATTGGAAGGATTTCCGGCTGGACGGCCCACATCATCGAGCAGTACGAGAACAACTCTCTCATAAGGCCCAGGGCAAAGTACGTCGGGCCCAAGGGCAGAAAGTACGTCCCGCTGAGCGAGAGGTAAAACAAATTTTTTATAATCTTTTCTCACGTTTCGTTTCAGGTGGTGATCATGGCGTTCGAGTTAGCCGAGAGGCTCAGAAAGCTCCCTCCGTACCTGTTCGCAGAGCTCGACGAGATGAAGGCGAGGAAGGAAAGGGAGGGTGTGAAGGTCATCGACTTCGGAGTCGGAGATCCCGATCTGCCGACCCCAGAGCACGTCGTTGAGGAGATGAAGAGGGCGGTTGAGAAGGTCGAGAACCAGAAGTACCCCAGCTACGCTGGCAAGCCCGAGTTCAGGGAGGCTGTGAGCAACTTCTACAGGAGGAGAAAGGGCGTGAGCGTAGATCCAGATAACGTCATCGCGCTTATAGGCTCGAAGGAGGGGATAGCCCACTTACCGCTTGCGTTCGTTGAGAGCGGCGATTACGTGCTCTACACCGAGCCGGGATACCCGGTCTACCACTCCTCCACTCTGCTTGCCGGAGGCATTCCGTACGAGCTTCCGCTCAAGGAGGAGAACAACTTCCTTCCCGATCTGGACAGCATCCCTGATGAGGTCGCAAGAAAGGCCAGGATCATGTTCCTGAACTACCCCAACAATCCCACCACCGCCGTTGCGGAGATGGACTTCATAAAGGAGGTTGTGGACTTCTGCGCGGACAACAACATAATTCTCGCTCATGACGCTGCCTACAGCGAAATCGCCTTCGACTACAGGCCGAGGAGCTTCCTTGAATACGAGAACGCGATGGATTGCGTGATAGAGTTCGGCTCGCTGAGCAAGACCTACAACATGACCGGGTGGAGGATAGGTTACGCTCTCGGCAACGAGGAGGCCGTGAAGGGGCTGCTCAAGGTCAAGACCAACGTGGACAGCGGCGTTTTCAATGCCGTTCAGGACGCCGGTATCGCGGCTCTGAACGGAGATGATGGAGTTATAGAGGAGAACAACAGGGTTTACAGGGAAAGGCGAGACAGGCTCGTTGAAGGGCTGAGAGAGCTCGGGTTCGAGGTGGAGAAACCAAAGGCCACGTTTTACGTGTGGCTGAAGGTCGGAATGCCCAGCATGGAGTTCGCAAAGAACCTCCTCGACAGGGCTGGCGTGCTTGTCACACCGGGAGTTGGCTTCGGTAAGAGCGGCGAGGGATACGTGAGGTTCGCCCTGACGAGAGACGTGAGCGTCATTGATGAGGCTCTGAAGAGAATGGAGGGTGCCGGAGTTGTTTGAATCGAGGAACGGGGTGCTGCACGTAGAGGACGTGGATTTCAGGGAGATAGTCGGAGTTACTGGCACCCCGGTCTACGTGACCTCGAGGAGGCTGCTCGAGGAAAACATTCGGGCCTACAAAACCCACTTCGGATGGGCGAGGATGCTCTACGCGGTGAAGGCAAACAACAACCTCGCCCTGATGAGAATATTCGCGAGATCCGGATTTGGAGCCGACGTTTTCTCTGCTGGAGAACTGTACCTTGCCCTGCTCGCCGGATTTGACAGAAACTACGTGCTGTTCAACGGAAACTCGAAAAGTGACGAGGAGATAGAATTCGGAGTTAGGGCAGGAGTTAAGTTCAGCGTGGACAGCACTGACGAGCTTTACGCAATCTCTGAAATCGCGTCAAACCTGGGAAGGACGGTCAGGATTGCCTTCAGGGTGAATCCCGACATAAGCCCCGAAACCCACCCCAAAATAGCGACCGGGCTGAAGACGTCGAAGTTCGGGATACCGTCTGCGGAAATTCTGGACGCCTACAGGCTTGCGCTTGAACTACCTTCGGTGGAACCGGTGGGAATTCACTGTCACATCGGAAGTCAGATAACCGACGCCTCACCTTTCGTCGAGGAGCTCGAGAAGATGTTTGAAATAGCGGGGAAGCTGGAGGAGATGGGTGTCAGACTCGAGTTCCTCGACATGGGTGGGGGCTTCGGGATTGACTACGAAGGTGACGGAAGGGCGGATGTGGGGAGATTTGCGAGTGCCCTCAGGCCGGTTTACGAGAGAGGCGTTGCAGAGCTGAAATCAAGGCCGGAGCTCTGGATAGAGCCCGGAAGAAGTCTGGTTGCAAACACCACCGTTCTGATAACAAGGGTGAACTCCGTGAAGAGAGCCTACAGGAACTTCGTTGCCGTCGATGCCGGCTTCAACCTGCTTTTGAGGCCTGCGATGTATGACGCGTATCACAGAGTCGGGGTTGCCAACAAGTTTGGGCTCGAGGCTGAGGAGGTCTACACGGTAGTAGGGCCGATATGCGAGTCGGGAGACGTTCTTGCCAGGGACAGAAAGCTTCCGAGGGTCGAGAAGGGTGACTACATAGTAATATTCGACGCCGGAGCGTATGGGTTTGCCATGAGCAGCCAGTACAACGGCAGACCGAGATGTGCTGAGGTTCTTGTGGACGGCGAGCGGTTCCACGTCATCAGGGAGAGGGAGGGCTTCGGAGATCTTGTATCCAGGCAGGTCATTCCCGAGGACCTGCTCTGAGTTCGTCAATTATAAATAATTTTAAATCTACTCTCTGCATGGGCAGTCTCATCGCTGCCGTGGACGTTGGCACCACCTCGATAAAGGCCGGGGTTGTTGACACTGACGATTATTCTGTGAGAAGTTTCTCGTCGAGGAAGGCAGAGGTAATGCACCCGAGAGAGGGTTTCGCCGAGAAGGATCCTGAAAGGCTCTGGAACACTGTTGTAGAGCTGCTGAAGGACGTTTGCGATGGACACGACATTGACGCGCTCGTTTTCACGGCCCACATGGCCGGAATAACGCTGCTCGACTCTGCGGGCGAGCCAGCTGGCAACATGGTCATATGGCTGGACGAGAGGGGAAAGGGCTACCCGAGGGAGCTCTGGTCCGGCCCGCTCAGGGTTCAGGGGTACAACCTTCTCAGGCTATTGAGGTTCCTCAGAGTAACTGGCGGAGCTCCGAGCAGGACTGGAAAGGACGTCGTCTCGAAGCTCGCGTGGATGATGGAGAACGAACCCGAAAGATTCCGCAGGGCCAGGAGGGTTCTTGACGTGAAGGGCTACCTGATATACCGGGCCTGCGGGGAGCCAGTAACGAGTCAGGACGAGGCGCATCTGACTTGGCTTGCCGACACAAGGAAGGGGAAGGCGGAGTGGCATGCGGGCCTGATGAGAGAGTATGGCCTTTCGCCTGACCTGTTTCCGGAGATAAGGAACAGCACGGACATCGCCGGCAGGGCTGGAAAGGATGTGGCCCGGGAGGTCGGGATCAGCCCTGGCACTCCGGTTGTCGTGGGGGCGGGGGACATGTGCACTGCCGCAATAGGCTCCGGTGCCACAGGCGAGAACGAGGTGCACGTTTACATCGGCACGAGCGACTGGGTTGCGGCGCACGTCTCGAAGAGGGTGGCTGACCTGAAGCACTACATCGGCACTCTGCTGAGCGGGATTCCCGGAAAATATCTGCTCGTTGCCGAGCAGGAGGTGGCGGGAGGGGCGATAGAGTGGCTCATGGAGCTCACGGGGGTTGACAGTTACGGGGAAGTTGAGCGGATGGCGAGGTGTGGAACGAATCTGCTCTTCACACCCTGGTTCTTCGGAGAGCGAGCACCCCTGGATGACGGACACGTCAGGGGAAGTGTCGTGAACCTCAGCCTGAAGACAGAGAAGGGCGAGCTCTTCAGGGCCCTGATGGAGGGGATTGCACTCAACATATCCTGGGCCTACGGGATTGTGGAGAGGATGGTGGGAAAGCAGGAAAGTGTGAGGGTGACCGGAGGGGGAGCGAGGTTTGACGTGCTGTGCGAGATAATTGCGAGCACGCTCGACAGGCCAGTCGTGAGGACCGCAAGACCTGAAATGGCCGGTCTGAGGGGGCTCGGAGTCATTGCCTCTGTCGCTCTCGGAAAGGACACGTTCGAGTCTGCCGTGAATAAGTTCAGGTTCGACAGAACCTTCAGGCCAGACAGGGAGCTTGTGGAGGTCTACAGGAGAAAGATGAAACACTTCAGAGAGTACTACAGGAAGACGAGGGGACTCTTCAGGAGGCTCAACGAGGGATTATTCTGAGGGGCGGAATATTACCTCGTTTATCATGCTCCTAAGCACCTGTTCGACGGTTTCCGGCGTCAGGCGGTGTATTAGCTCGTTCACCGGAGTCAGGTTTTCAGGCAGCTCTCCGGGCCTCATTCCGAGGGCACCCTGAACGTCCGAAAGAATTTTATCGACGTCGTATCTGACCTCCGCTCCTCTCACCTCCTCAACGGACCCCCTGAGGTCGTCGAGGAAGTCGTCAACCATCCTCTCGTGCCCCGGGTTTATCGTCAGGTGGATGCACTTTGGATATCCGAGCCTTTCCGAGCCGGGCTGTGGCTGTATGTACCAGCCCCTTTTCTCCATCGAGCTTGCCAGCAGGAAGACGTCCACTGATTTTGACGTAAATGCCATGACGCTTCCTTCCGGCCCCCCTATAACCTCGAGCCCCATTTCCGGCAGCTCCCTCTCGAGCCTCTTCCTAACCCTCAGGACCCTCGCTGCCAGATCCACGTACCCCTCCCTGCCCAGGTGCCTCATCACAGCCCACGTCGCGGCCAGAGTTCCTGCTGAGCGGGTTGAGAGTACGGCGGTGTTAACCAGCGGATACCCCGGCCACGAGGACATGACGAATATCTGCCCCTCTCTCAGATCTGGGCTCCTGTAGAGGACTGCTGAAGCCCCCCGGGGAGCGTATCCGAACTTGTGGAAGTCTGCGGACACTGACGAAACACCATCGAGGGAGAAGTCGAAGTCGGGAATTCTCTCTCCGTTCTCCCTCATGAACGGCAGGATGAAACCTCCGAGGCACGCATCAACGTGAAGCCACAGCCCCTTCTCCTCGCACACCTCCGCGACACTTCTGATATCGTCCACAACACCGAACGGGTAGTTGGGGGCCGAGCATGCGACCATGCAGGAGTTCTCGCTCAGAACCTCGCTCACCGCACCTCCATCGACCCTCCACTCCTCGTTTGTCCTGACTCTCACGACCCTCAGGCCGAGGTACTCTGCGGACTTGTAGAAAGCGGGATGGGCCGTGTCTGGCAGAACCAGCTCCGGAACCGCGCTTTTTCCTTGTTCTTTTCTGAACCTCTCTCTTGCAGCTTTGACCGCGAGCATTATGCTCTCTGTCCCTCCGTAGGTGAAGTTCCCCACGACCTCCTCGCCACCGTTCAGGATCTCTCTCGCGAAGCCGATAACGTCGTTCTCCATCTTCAGCACACTTGGGTAGACTGTGAAGTCCAGCATGGTCTTGTCCATGTACATGACGTACGCTCTCCTGACAATCTCGATGACGTCTGTC
The DNA here is from genome assembly GCF_054018175.1 of Geoglobus sp. Taxonomy (NCBI): domain Archaea; kingdom Methanobacteriati; phylum Methanobacteriota; class Archaeoglobi; order Archaeoglobales; family Archaeoglobaceae; genus Geoglobus; species Geoglobus sp. The sequence continues at coordinate 2,905 of NZ_JBPLZQ010000094.1, read as the reverse complement.
AGCCCTGAGTAGTAGGTGTGACCCCACATCCTCCCGCTGAGAGGGTCGAAGTCTCTTTTAGAGAGCTCTTCGAGCTCCCTCAGAACGGTATCTCTATCCAGACCTTTGCCGGGAAGCATTTCTCCACCACTCCTTCGATGATCTGTGCTTTTATCGGTTGAATTCTCCCGGCTCCACCAAATAATTTTCGATGATTTATCGTTGATTTATCACCACCTCCAAACGCAACAGTTATATTCAAATTCCACCAACCATGAGCGCAGGGGGTCGTGGCGTAGCCAGGAAGCGCGGCGGGCTCCAGCGGTGTGATGACTGATGGGTCTGCTGAGCGGTGATGATCCGCTGGAGTGCTGACCCGGGGAGACCCGCCAGTCGTGGGTTCAAATCCCACCGGCCCCATTTTTAACTGCAACATCACTTTTCGGACGCGTTACGTATATCAATTCAGGCTTCCAGAATTTTTCGGGGATGTCTCATGGACATCGTTTCGAGGCTGAGGGAACTCGCGCTGATTCCCGGAATTTCTGGGTACGAAGATGCTGTGAAGGGTAAGCTGAAGGAGTGGCTCAGACAGCATGCCGACTTCTACGAGGACAGAATCGGAAACCTTATTGTCGAGGTTGGGGAGGGAAAGGAGAAAATCTTGTTCATGGCCCACATAGACGAGATAGGACTTGTCATCACCGGGATAACCGACGATGGAAAGCTCACGTTCAGAAAAGTTGGGGGCATAGATGACAGAATTCTGTACGGAAGGCACGTTGATGTTGTAACGGGATCAGGTAAGCTGGACGGCGTAATAGGCTCAACGCCTCCGCACCTCAACATCGAGGGAAGGAGCGAGGTGGTTCCGTGGCATGAGCTCACCATAGACATCGGGGCCGAAAGTAGAGAGGAGGCGAGGGACCTGGGAGTTAATCCACTGGATTTTGCGGTGTTCAAAAAGCACTTCGCCGTCCTCAACGGGAAAATCGTGTCGTGCCGTTCCCTCGACGACAGGTTCGGAGCAGTCGTGCTGTTTGAAGTCATCAGGCGAGCAGTGGAAAACGACATTCGGGACAGGCTCGACGGAAAGATCGTGTTTGCGTTCACCGTTCAGGAGGAAAACGGATTGAAAGGAGCGAAATTCCTCGCCAACAGCTTCTCACCCGATTACGCCATTGCTGTTGACTCATTCGGATGCTGCAACGTTCTCACTGGCGACGTCAGGTTCGGCGGGGGCCCCGTAATAAGGGCGATGGACAACTCTGCGATTTACTCGAGGAGCCTCATCAGGAGGGTGAGAGATGTTGCGAGCAGGGCGAGCATTCCCGTTCAGATCGGCACCACTGGGGGTGGGACAGACTCTTCGGCGTTCGAGCACAAGAGCGAGATCCTCACTCTCAGCGTTCCAATCAAATACCTGCACAGCGAGGTGGAAATGATTCACCTCGGTGATGTCAGGGGGCTGATCGATCTGCTGACAGCGCTTGTGGAGAAACTTTGAGGATAAAAAGAGTCAATTCTCTGTCCTTGGAGACCTCAATCGTCCACAGCCTCCATGCTGCTCGTCAGCGTCCAGCCCATCCCGCCACCAACGGGAACGTTTGAGACCTCAATCAATTCGCCTGATGGGCTCGTGAACGTGACTTTCTTTTTGTAGCAATCTTTGTCGATTTTGAGACACCTCAAATCGTAAACTTCCAGAACGGAACCATCGTCAAAAACTATTTCGAAACCGTAATCTTCTTCTTCGCTCGTATTCACAAGAATATTCGTCACCCTTTTGCCGATCAGAGTTCTCAAGATTTCAGCGTCATCTTTCCTCATCTGAGGCAATCCTCCCAAAATACTCCTCAAGTTTTCTATCCTTCTTCACTATCCTGAGCAGCGTCTCCTTTATCTCTTCCGGATCCGAGCTTTTAAGACCGAAGTAGACGGCGAAGTTTCTGGTTGTCCTGAGGATTGTCGCTCTTCCCTTTTTCTCCTCTGATACGAATCCCATTTCCTTCAGCTTTTTTACGTGCTCGTAGCACCTGTTCCCCCTAATTCTGGCGAGGTCTGAGAGCTTGATCGGTTGCCTCACTGCTATGATTGCGAGTGTCCTGAGCACACCCCTCTCCATGTCCTTCTCAGTGAACGACCTGACGACGTCTCCGTATTCCGGCTTCACTCTCATCAGGTACTTCTTCCCGAGCATGACGATCTCGATGGACGTCTGCCTCGCGGAGTAGTCCTCTATGAGCTCCTGTATGCAGTCTTCCACCTCTTTCGTGCTGGCCCCGAGTATCTTTGCTATTCTCGATGCGGGTATTGGCTCCGAAGATGCGAACAGGATCGCTTCAACCCTCTCCTTCATCGTCCAGCCTCCGGATCTCTATGTCGCTTTCGAAAATTCTTTCCTGCCGTATCTCGAACACCCTCCTGAATGCCAGGTGAAGTACCGAAATGTACTTGGAGACGAGGTCAAATCCGGCAATTTCGCCGAGCCTGACGATGTCCCTGTTCTTCATCATCCTGGTCACGACCTCCCTAACCTTTTCTATTACCTCCTCGAGGTTCTCGTCGTGCGGGACCTCCATCGGGTCCACGACGTGCCCCTTCTCAGCCCTCCTCTTTCTTCTCCTCCTTTTCCTGACTCTCTCCGCGCTTTCGAGCTCCCTGATGAGGTCTTCAAGGGTGGTGTACCTCCTGACTCTTTTTCTGCCGGCTTCAATCAGGGCACTTATGAGCTCGTCCTCTATCACGTCACCCTCGTGCAGAAACTCCTGGGAAAGAAACTCCTCGAATTCGTCAGCGTGCTCGAAGTACTCGTAGTCGTGGTAGTCATCGTAACCGTACTCGTAGTCGATTTCCGGGTACTGCTCCTCCTCGTCATCCACGATCCCGATGGCCTCGCTTGTTATTATGTCTGACTTCATCCTGA
>NZ_JBPLZQ010000093.1:0-6328 GCF_054018175.1 Geoglobus sp. | reverse complement strand
TTTCTGCTCAGGGTTGTTGAGAGGGACGTGCTCAACTCGGTCCTGACCCCTGTTCTGGGGGCTGTTCTGATGACCAGCGCTCTGGTTGGCATGCTCAGAAGAGACATAACCCCTCCGGTGAGGCCGAGGATGTACCACCTGTACATTCTGGGTTTCGCTGTCGGACTCACGGTCCAGTTCACGTCCGTGGGTGCGGGAGTGATAGTGAGCTTCGCCCTGATGAATCTCGCCAAAATCTCGCCATCCGAGGTCGTTGGAATAACGATATTCTACGGACTCCTCCTTTCGGTGATGAGCTTCGTCAGCTACGCGTCGATAAACAGCGTTGATTACGGCGTTTCGCTAATGCTGATTTCCGGATCGGTCTTCGGGATTTTCGCAGGCACGAAGCTCGGCGCAAAATTTGACGGTGCGAGGCTCAAGGATGTCATAAACCTCCTCATCGCGGTCATAGGAGCAACCATACTGATAGACTACTGCTTTTTTAGGCTTTGACCGATCAGCACCATAGAATTCACTCGACCGTCACGCTCTTGGCGAGGTTCCTCGGCTTGTCGATCTCACACCCCCTCGCCCTTGCGGTGTGGTAGGCGAGGAGCTGAAGGGCGACCGAGTGGGTTATCGCGGCGAAGATTGGCTTCGACGCAGGCACTCTGATGGTGTGGTCGACGTACTTCTCCACCTCTGTATCGCTCTCCTCCGCAACCGCAACGACAGTGGAGTCCCTCGCCTTGACCTCCTTGATGTTGTTCAGCATCATCTCGTAGGTTCCATCCGGTATTACCGAGGCAATAACCGGCGTCCTCTCACCGAGGAGGGCAAACGGCCCGTGCTTGAGCTCTCCCGCCGGATACGCCTCAGCGTGAATGTACGAGATCTCCTTCATCTTCAGCGCGCCCTCCATTGCTATCGGCACTCCAATGCCCCTGCCAACGTACATCATGTTCTCGTAACCTGCAAGCTCTTCCGCTATGCCCCTTATTTCCTCCTCCCTCTCGAGGACCCTTTTAACGAGTTCAGGCATCATCCTGAGCTCGTCCACGAGCCTTTCGACCTCGCTTTTCGGTTTTGCAGACAGCCTGAAGGCGAGCAGGTACAGCACAACAAGCTGGGCAATGAAGGACTTTGTTGCAGCAACGCTTATCTCCGGCCCAGCTCTCGTGTAGAGAACGTGGTCAGCAATTCTCGTGGCCGTACTTCCGAGAACGTTCACAACCGCGAGGGTTCTCGCACCGAGCCTTTTCGCAATCCTCATCGCCTCGAGCGTGTCTGCGGTCTCTCCGGACTGGGTTATGGCTATGGCAAGGGCCCTGTGCATGGGTGGCTGGTGGTAGATGAACTCAGAGGCGAACTCGACCCTCACGGGAATTTCGCTAAGCTCCTCTATAAGGTACTTGCCGACGAGTCCCGCGTGATACGACGTTCCGCAGGCAAGGAAAACAACCTCGGAGATTCCGGCTGAGAAGCTCGCGTCAATCTCGATGTCCTCCGACAGGTACTCGAAGAGAGTGTCCTCAATGACCTTCGGAGTCTCGTGAATCTCCTTGAGCATGAAATGCTCGTACCCTCCCCTCTCCGCGTCCTCGATACTCCAGGGGATCGTGACGACCTCTCTCTCCACCTCTTTACTGCCGTTCCAGATTTCCAAACCGCCGTTCCGGAGCCTTACAACATCACCGTCCTCGAGGTAGATCACCCTGCTGGTGTAGTCCAGAACCGCCGGAACGTCCGAGGCGATCAGCCACTCTCCATCTCCAACCCCGATGACGAGGGGGCTCCTGTATCTCACGGCCACGAGCTCCTCGCTATCAGCGTGCATCGCAACCACCGCATAGGAACCGTTCAGCCTTTCAACCGCCTTCATCACCGCCTCCTTCAGGTCCCCACAGTACTCCTCCTCTATGAGGTGGGCTATCACCTCGGTATCGGTTTCCGAGCTGAACACGTGCCCCCTGCTCTCGAGCTCCTCCCTTAGGTGCTGGAAGTTCGAGATTATGCCGTTGTGCACGACCGCTATTTTCCCGCTGCAGTCCGTGTGGGGGTGGGCGTTGATCTCCGATGGCTTTCCGTGGGTGGCCCACCTCGTGTGTCCGATCCCTATGCTGCCCTCAGCCACAGCGTATCCTTCAACCTCGCCAATCGCCCCGACCCTCTTTATGATCCATATTCCGTTCCCGTGCCTTACGGCGACACCCCAGGAGTCATACCCCCTGTACTCGAGCCTCTTCAAAGCCGAGATTATCACCTGATCGGCTTTCCTGAAACCGATGTACCCGACGATCCCGCACATTCACAACACCCTCGAGCCGTCAGGAATGATGCCAGAGACGACCTTCAGGGGGCTCACCTCCACCCCGTTCCCGACTATGGTTCCGGGGAGAAGCGTAACCTTCGCTCCGATCCTGCTCCCCTCTCCAACAAACGCACCAGTTTCGATTTTAAGCACTTTTCCATTCTCCTCTACAGAAGCAGAGTCCTTCACCGCCGTGAAGCCCGGCATGATCCTGGTTCCTGAGTCGACGACTGAGTGCTCGATCCTGCTCCCACTCCCTATCCTTACGTTGTCCCCAATAACGCTGTTTTCAATCACAGTAAACGGCTCAATCTTCGTGTTGCTGCCGATCGACACTCCAGGGCCTATGACTGCACCTGGACCTATTTCGCAGTTCTCGCCTATGAAAACCGGTCCCCTTATGTAAGTGCCGCTCCTGATCAGGGAACCCTCACCAATAACAACATCTCCCAGAATTTGAACGCCGCTCTCCACCTTTCCGGAAATCACCCTTCCCCCAGAGCTGAGGGCCATCTCGTTCACCCGGGGGATGTCCCAGGGGTAGACAATGTCCAGCCAGACGCCTTCGCTCTCGACCGCCGTGAACTCAACGCCATCTTCACTCATGGAGTTTATCACGGCGGTAAGGTCGTTCTCGTTCCCGATGTAATGGAACACCGAGGTGTCGAGATGATAAACCCCGGTATTTGCCAGGTAGCTCACATCTTCAGCAGGCTTTTCCACTATCTCGATTACTCTCCGCCCCTCCAGCCTCAAAACACCGTATTTGGTTGCATTCTCCACGACCCTGTAAACCACCGAATTTCTCACCTTTAACGCGCTCCTTACCACCCTCACATCAATTATGTTGTCCCCGGGCACGACCACGAACTCCCCATCAACAAATCCTTCCGCCTGCCTGATGGCATGGGCTGTTCCGAGCTGCTGTTCCTGAAAGGCGTACTCGATTTTAACTCCAAATTTTTTCCCGTCTCCAAAGTAGCTCATCACCCTGTCCTTCCTGTAGCCAACCACCATCACTATATCGCGAATGCCAGCATTTCTGAGGGCATCGACCACATACTGGAGGACAGGTCTGTTTCCAACTCTTATCATGACCTTGGGCTTTCCAGCCGTGAACGGCCTCAGCCTCTGCCCTTCCCCGGCCGCAAGAACAACCGCCTTCATAACACACCACCTAAAACACCCGGGAGTGCGGCTGGATGAATCCGCCGGCTACAGCCCCCGGACCGATAAAAACGTCATTACCAATCAGGCTGCCGACGTTTATCGAGGCATTTATGCCCGTTTTTACGTTATCACCTACGGCGGCTCCGAACTTCTTTCTGCCCGTATTCACAGGCTTTCCCTTCACGTTTACGGTGATCTCACCCTCGTCAAGTCTGAGATTTGCGATTTTCGTTCCAGCCCCAAAGTTGCAGTTCTCGCCGATGACCGAGTCTCCGATGTAGTTGAGGTGCGGAACATTCGTGTTGCTCATGATTATGGAGTTCTTGATTTCGACCGCGTTTCCAACGTGGCAGTTATCTCCTATGGAAGTGTGCGGCCTTATGTAGCAGTTTGGCCCTATCCTGCAGTTCCTTCCGATAATTACCGGCCCGACTATGTAACTGCCGGCCATGACGACGCTGCCCTCTCCAATAACCACGTTGCCCTTTATCACGGCCCCCTCCTCCACCTCAGCCCTGATGTCCCTCTCGATTTCCGACAGCAGGATTTCGTTCGCCCTCAGCATGTCCCAGGGGTAGCCCACGTCAATCCACCTCTCGATGCGCACCGCCTTGAATTCAACTCCGTCCTGAACTGCCATCGTTATCGAGTCCGTGATCTCGTACTCCCCTCTGATGGAAACAGGAGTTCTCCTCAGATACTCGACGATCTCCTTCGTGAAGACGTATATGCCCGCGTTAATGAGGTTGGATTTCGGAACCTCCGGCTTTTCGATTATCTCCCTGACCACCCCATCCTTCACCGTGACCACTCCAAAGTCCTGCGGATTCTCGACCTCCCTCACGGCAATGGCCATCTCCTCTCTCAGGAGGTTTTTCAGGTCGTCCTCAAAAACGATCGCATCACCGTTCAGCATTACAAACCGATCCTCCAAGAGGTGTTCCGCAGATAAGAGCGCGTGAGCCGTGCCGAGCTGCCTGCTCTGCCTGACGTACCTTATTCTCACACCACCGAATTCGTCGCCAAAGTGCTCCCTCACCCTCTCCTCCCTGTATCCCACAACGAGTATAACCTCATCAACTCCTGCTCCAATCAGGTTCTCAACCACGTGCTGGAGAATCGGTTTGTTCGCAACTGGAAGCATGACCTTCGGTTTCGTGTACGTGAGGGGTCTCATTCTGGTTCCTTCACCTGCTGCAAGGATTACGGCCTGCATCTCAACCCCTCAGTAAAGATTTGATTTCGTCCTCAACACTGTGTTTTGGTTCAAAACCAATAAGTTTTTTTATTTCCTCAGTATCGACTTCAAAATTCTCAGCATGGGTTTCACGTTTTCTCGGGTTTTCGATCAGTTCAATTTCAATTGGTATTGGGGAATTCTTCTTTACGAGTTCGGCAATCTCCATAATAGAGAGACATTCTCCACTTGCGAGAGTTACAAAGTTTAGTCCTTCGGGCATTTTCTCAACTGCCAGAACATAAGCATCAATAACATCAAGCACATGTATGAAGTCCCTGGCCTGAGTCCCTGGTTTGTGAACAGTGAGGTTTTCACCTCTTCTTGCCCTGTCAACAAATATGTTTATAACCGTCCTCTTGCTTATTTTTGTTCCGTCGAGCAGGTACTCACCATACAGGTTGGATTTCACGAAAACCAGTGCGTTGAATGAATTTCTCGAAAAAGTTTCAATAATGTTCTCTCCAGCCACCTTGGTGAATCCATAGACGTTCAACGGATCCCTAGGATGATCGGCTTTTATAGGCAATATTTCCGGGTTTCCAACAACAGCCATCGAGGACGGAAAGATCAGATCAATGTTGTATTTCCTGCATATCCATGCGATGTTTGCTGTGCCAGTGATATTCACATCATAAGCCTTGTCAGGATATTTTTCGCAATCCACAACACCTGAGATTGCTGCCAAATGCACCACAACATCACAGTGTTTGATGATCTGCTCCACCTCAAGCCTGTCTCGCACATCTGCCCAGATAATGTCCACACCACCGACACTTGACACCTGTGAGTTGTAGAAGTTATCGAGCATGACCACTTCATGATCTTTTTCCATCAGCTTTGCTGAAAGGCCCGCACCAACGTATCCTCCTGCCCCTGTGACTGCAATCTTCATACGGATCACCCATTCATCCCATTCTACTGTGATTTCTCAAATATTTTAATTTCGATGCAAGATCGTTTACCCCGTTTTTGAGTGTGATTTCAGCTTCAAAACCATTTTTCGTTGCTTTAGTGAAGTCTACATGGTAACTGAACTCAGGCTTTTTGTCACCTAAATATACCAGCTCGACCTCCGGGTTTACAGTCTCCTTCACTATCTCTGCTAATTCTCCAATAGTGTGATTCTCTTTCCCAACGTTGTATATTTCACCGGGTTTTCCCTTTTCAAGGAAATGGAGAAATGCTCTTGCTGCATCCCTCACATGAATGAAAGGTCTCCAGTTGCCACCATCTCCAAACACAGTAAGAGGGTAGTTCATCAAAGCCCTCAGGGTGAAGTAGTTTGCCACAAGGTTGAACCTAACTCCCGGGCTGTAGCCAAAAACCGATGCAAGCCTGAGAACGACAATATCAAGTCCATATGTTTGGTGATACTCAATGCATAGCATTTCAGCTTCAAGTTTTGATTTTGCATAGGGATTGAGAGGGTTCACCTCTGAACTCTCGTTCAGATTTCCACCTATGCCATAGAGATTGCATGTGGAGGCAAAAACAACCCTGACATCACGCCTCCTTGCGAGTTCAAGGACATTCTCTGTGCCCTTCACGTTAACAGAGCTAACATCCTCACTAACGCCATCAACCAACCCCGGAGCCGTTGGCAGTTTTGCAGCAAGATGTATTAC
>NZ_JBPLZQ010000092.1:0-10418 GCF_054018175.1 Geoglobus sp. | reverse complement strand
TCGAGGTTCCAACGCTCAGCATGAGTGGTTCGTTCATATGTATCTTCTCGACCCTCAGCTCCTCCTCTACGCCCACGACCCTCTCTATAAGCTGGACCTCCCTCGTGAATTCGAACAGCACATCCGGAAGCTTTCCCGGATGTCCAACCACGTTACCCACGAGGCCGTCACCCTTCGTTATGAACGGGTCGAGCTTCGTGGCAACGCCTATCAGCCCTCCAGGAGTTGCCTCCTCCACGTTCCGGCCAGAGGCCATTATGCTCACGACCTCGCTGAACAGCGGGTTGTAGTTGCCCCTCTCGTCCTTGACCCCAGGTCTGATCTCTATCTCGTCACCGACCCTAAGCCTGCCCCTGGAGAGACTTCCACCCACGACCCCACCGACAAGGTTCTCGGGCCTGGTTCCCGGCCTGTTGACGTCGAAGCTCCTCGCAACGTACATGAGCGGTGGAGAGTCGAGGTCCCTCTCTGGCGTGGGGATTACCTCCTCAACCGCCTCGATGAGGGCGTCAATGTTCACCCTCTGCTGCGCCGACACGGGAATTATCGGGGCGCTCTCGGCTATCGTCCCCTTCACGAACTCCCTGATCTCCTGGTAGTTCTCCAGAACCCTCTCCTTTGGCACAATATCGATCTTGTTCTGGACGATGACGATCCTGTCGACCCCTATGATCTCGAGGGCCATCAGGTGCTCCTTCGTCTGGGGCCTGGGGCACTTCTCGTTTGCAGCTATGACCAGAACCGCGCCGTCCATCAGCGCTGCACCGCTCAGCATCGTCGCCATCAGCGTTTCGTGACCCGGGCTGTCAACGAAGCTCACAGTTCTGAGAATTTCGGTTTCAACACCGTGCTTGGGGCAGACCTTCTCCACGGTGAAGGCCTCGGTCCCCTCGCACTTCGGGCACTTCCTGAACGTCGCGTCTGCATACCCGAGCTTTATCGAAATTCCCCTCTTGAGCTCCTCGCTGTGCCTGTCAGTCCACACACCGCTTAACGCAGCAACAAGAGTGGTTTTACCGTGATCAACATGACCGACCATACCTATATTCACTTCTGGCAGAGGAACATCATCACTCATAAGGCATCGGATGAGGAAATGGTATTTAACTTATTTGTTCCCGCACACCGGGACAGAACAGAAAGCGATGCCACAAAGACATCCCGTGCAGGTCAGTCAAGCCAGATCAGAAAAAGCAAAAAATGAGGAGATCACTCCTCCGGAATATCGATCCTGCCCTCCTTTACCTCCTGCTGAACCTCTTTTGGATGCTTGCCCTCGACCTTTACGCCCATCGAAACCGCAGTGCCGAGGACCTCCAGCACCGCAGCCTTAAGATCGTAGGCGAGCATCTGCTTGTGCTTTATCCTGGCGATTTTGACCACCTGCTCCATCGTGAGGTCTCCGACGTACTCCCTGCCAGTGGCCTTCGACCCCTTCTCGAGTCCGAGTTCCTTCTTTATCAGCGCTGAGACCGGTGGAACACCGACCTCGATGTCGAAAGTCCTGTCCTCCTTCGCGATTATCTTGACAGGCACGGGCAAACCGTCAAAGTCCTTCGTGGCCTCGTTTATCCTATCCACGACCTGCTTGACGTTCAGTCCAAGAGGACCTATCGCGGGACCGAGCGGTGGACCCGGAGTTGCCTTCCCACCAGGAACAAGAACTTCCACTACCTGTGGCATTCACTACACCTCCTCTTCGGTCTTTTCAAGAATTCTCACGTTGTCAGCCTTCACGGTTACAGGAATCGGAACCACGGCCTCAAGAAGCTCGACAGTTATTTCGTTCTTAGCCTCGTCAACTCTCTTGACAACTGCCAGCTCACCCTTGAACGGGCCGCTTATTATCTCGACCTTGTAACCCTCTCTTATCTGCTCTGCCGCCTTCTTTGGCTTCAGAAAGTGCTCAATCTCGGTAAGGCTCGTTTCACCCTTTACGAGCCCCTTAACGTGGGGAACGCCCTTAATCGCATTGACGATGTCCTCGTTGCTCTCCGCCTCGACGATTATGTACCCCTTGATCTCCTTCGGCGCCAGGATCGAGTAAAGCCTTATGCCCCTCTTCCTGACTCCCGCAGCCATCAGGTTCGCCACTATCCTCTCCTGGTTCGCAGTTGTCTTGACTATGAAGTACCTGCTCATTTCAGGGCCCCCGGTAAGACATCCATGAGAAGGTAAATTATGAAGCCTATGAAGCCAACCACGAACATTACAGCCACAGCTACCTTCGTCGTGGTAATGAACTCCTCCCTGTCGGGCTTTCTCGTCATCTTGAGGATGTTTATGTAATCCTTAAGCTTGTCGTTGATCATAGCCCTGCCTACCCAATGTCGGTTTTTAAAGATTTACCTCACGAAGTCGATTCCGTACCTCTTGGTTATCGCCGGTCCCTTCCTGCCGAAGATCTGCGGAGACTTCACGCCAGTAACTATGACCAGCGTCCTTATGGTGCTCTCAAGGGATGGGTCTATCATGGCTCCCCAGATTATCCTCGCGTCGGGGTCAATCTTGCTGTAAATCTCCTCGACTATGCTCTCCGCCTCCTCTATTGTCATGTCGGGCCCACCGGTCACGTTGACCAGTGCAGCCTTTGCACCCGTGATGTCCACGTCGAGCAGCGGGCTCTTGAGAGCCTTTCTGACGCTCTCAGATGCCTTGTCCTCACCGCTCGCTTCTCCAAGACCGATCATTGCCACTCCTCCCTTCTCCATAACCGTCCTGACGTCCGCAAAGTCGAGATTGATCAGCGCAGGCTTGGTGATCAATTCAGTTATGCCCTTCACCGCCCTCATGAGGACCTCGTCGGCAACCTTGAAAGCCAGCTGCATCGGGTAGTTGGGCACAACCTCGAGCAGCCTGTCGTTCGGAATGACTATGACCGTGTCAGTAGCCTCCCTCAGCCTCTCAAGCCCTGCTTCAGCATTTGCCCTCCTTATCGCTCCCTCAGCAGAGAACGGCAGCGTGACGACGGCAATTGTCAAAGCCCCTGCGTCCTGGGCTGCCTCAGCAACCACTGGGGCCGCTCCGGTTCCCGTTCCTCCACCGAGACCACACGTTATGAAGACGAGGTCAGAGCCTTCGAGCAGAGCCCTGATCTCCTCCTCGTTCTCCTTGGCCGCCTCCTCGCCGACCTGTGGGAGGCTGCCCGCACCGAGACCCCTCGTCCTCTTCTTTCCTATCAGAATTCTCTTGTCGGCCTTGGTGTAGTACAGGTGCTGGACGTCCGTGTTTATTGCTATGAGCTCAGCACCCTCGATGCCCTCCTCGTACATCCTCGTTATGGTGTTGCACCCGCTTCCACCAACTCCAACAACCCTTATGACAGTCTTCAGCTCGTGAAGCATCTGCAGAATTTCGTCATCCTCATCCTCCTTCGCAAAAGCCCTTCTCTCCTCATTTGCCCTCTTAATTGCCTCCCTCACGATTGAATCCATAATCCTCTCCTCGCAGAGTTTTTTTAGTTTAGTGGCCAGAATAGTATTTAAACCTTTGTTCTCAAGCTCAGGCGATGATTATTTCCGGCAAAATCATCACCGGCGGCAAACTCGTCACCGCCGGTATAAGAATAGAGGAAGGGAAAATCGTCGAAATAAGCAAGCAGCTTACGGGAAAAAGGATTAAAGGGCTCATAATGCCGGCTGGGATAGACGTTCACGTCCACCTCAGGGATTTTGAAGAAAGCAGGAAGGAGACGATAAGAAGCGGTACCCTCTCAGCCCTGTACGGTGGGATATGCCTGGTCGTTGACCAGCCGAACACCAGACCGTTCATCGACTCGGTGGAGAGGTACGAGAAGAGGGTCAGGCTGGCGGAGAAGCACCTCAACGTGGATTACTCCCTGAACGTGGGTCTGACGAGGAGAAACTTCAGCGAGATCAACGAGATCGTGGACAATCTGAAGGCGAAGGGCTACAACCCGGCCGTCGGAGAGGTGTTCCTCCAGCACGAAAATCCGGAGTTCCAGGTGGACGCAGAGATTGTGAGAGGTGTGAGACACCTCACCACCATCCACGCCGAGGTTCCAGAGCACGTGAAGTCGAACGACATCCCGAACTTTCTCCACAGAGACAGGATGGCAGAAATAGAGGCTGTGAGGAAGCTTGCGGGAGATGGCCACCACTTCTGCCACATCTCCACGAGGGAGGCTTTCGAGATCATCTCCACTTCCCCCTCTACCATCGAGGTCACACCACACCACCTCCTCCTCGACAGAACACACTATGAAAGGCTGAACGGATTCGTCAACGTGAACCCTCCGCTCAGAGACGAGGAGGACAGGGAGTTCCTCCTCCAGAACTTTTCGAAGGTGGACGTTATCGCATCGGACCACGCCCCGCACACGGTGGAGGAGAAGCAGAGTGGCGCCTCGGGCTACCCGGGAGTTGAGACGATGTATCCCCTGATGATGGGGCTCGTCTTCTACGGAAAAGTAAACGTGTTCGACCTCGTGGAGAAGATCGCCGTGAACCCGTCTAGGATATTCGGGTTCAGAGAGTACGGAGGAATAGTGGTCGGAAAATACGCAAACATCGTAGCCTTCGACATATCGAGGGTGGAAAGGATTGACACCAAGAAGCTCCACAGCCTCTGCGGGTGGACGCCCTACGAAGGTTTTCCTGCAGTGTTTCCCCACACGGTTATCCTGAGGGGGGAGGTTGTAAAGGACGGAGGGGACATTCTCGAGGGTGTGGGCAGGGTTTACAACAGCGAGGCAGGTTTTTAAGGTCGCCTGAAGAAACGCTGTTCATGGACGACGACGAGCTTCTCGACTACTACTTCGAGCTGAACATGAGAAGGAAGGTCTGCAGGAGGGAGGTTCTCAACAAAAGGTTCGTCGAAGCGAGGCTGAAGAGGTCAAGAGAGTGAGCGAATGTAGTTGTAGTAATAAGACAAAGCTTATTAATACCATGTTATCAGAATAACATTGCTCCGCTTCCCACGCCCGTGTGACGAGCATGAGCATGGGTCGGTTGGCGGAGCCACACCCCTCCATTCTTAACGATTTTAAACCGACTCCCGTGGGGGAGTAAGGAAAAACCTTTATAATTTCAGGACTCTGGTTCAAGCAGGTGGTTATCATGGGAATTCTGTGGCTCAATGAGATAGGTAAGGATGACATACCTCTCGCAGGGGGGAAAGGTGCGAACCTGGGAGAGCTTCTCAGAAATGAAATTCCGGTGCCAAACGGTTTCGTGGTGGACAGCAGGACGTTTCTCGAGTTTATGGAGGCCACCGGCCTGTGGTACCAGGTAAACGACATGCTCAGGGGGCTTGACGTGGAAAACACAGACGAGCTGAACGAGGTGTCGAGGAAGATAAGGGAAATGATCGAAACCTCCGAGATTCCAGAAAACATAGAGGAGGAGATCAGGGCGGCCTACAGGAAGCTATGCGAGGAGGAGGGCGAGGAGGTATTTGTGGCAGTGAGAAGCTCCGCCACCGCAGAAGATCTGCCAGAGGCGAGCTTTGCGGGACAGCAGGAAACCTATCTGAACGTGAGGGGAGAGGACGACGTCGTCGAGAAGGTCAGGAAGTGCTGGAGCAGCCTTTACACTCCAAGAGCGATATACTACAGAATACAGCAGGGTTTCAAGCACGAGGAGGTGAGCATCGCCGTAGTTGTCCAGAAGATGGTCAACAGCGAGAAAAGCGGGGTCATGTTCACCTCACATCCGGTAACAGGTGAGAAGCTCTGCATAATTGAGGCAGCTTTCGGGCTCGGAGAGGCAATCGTGAGTGGGGCTGTTAGCCCGGACACCTACGTTTACGACAGAATCGCCAAGAGGCTTGTGGAGATAAACGTGGCAGAGAAGAAGATCATGATAACCAAGAACGAGAGGGGAGAGACCGTAACGGTCGAGCTCCCTCCCGAAAAGGCTAAGGAGAGGGTGCTGTCCGACGGGGAGATTGAGGAGCTCGTAAAGTTTGCCGAGCTAATAGAGAACCACTACGGTCATCCCCAGGACGTTGAGTGGGGTATCGAGAAGGGTAAGGTGTACATCCTGCAGTCAAGGGCCATAACCACGATAAAGGGCAAGAAGGGTGAGGAGGCGACGACCGTGAAGAGAGAGCTTAAGGTGCTCCTCAAGGGTCTCGGGGCGTCCCCGGGGATAGGGGTTGGCAAGGTGAAGGTCATAACGAGCGAGAAGGAGATAAACAAGGTCGAGGAGGGAGACATCCTGGTAACCACGATGACGACTCCGGACATGGTCCCGGCAATGAAGAGGGCGTCCGCGATAGTGACGGACGAGGGTGGCATGACTTGTCACGCCGCAATTGTCAGCAGGGAGCTCGGTGTGCCTGCAGTGGTTGGAACGAAGGAGGCCACAAAGGTCCTCAAGGACGGAATGGTTGTCACAGTGGATGGTGAGAAGGGAGTTGTGTACGAGGGGTCGGTGGAGCTCGAGAAGGACGATGAGAAGAAGACAGAGGTCGTGACCAAGGCAAAGATCATCACCGCAACCGAGGTCAAGGTCAACATCTCCATTCCGGACGGGGCAAAGAGAGCGTATGAGACCGGTGCAGACGGCGTGGGACTCTTCAGGATTGAGCACATGGTTCTCGGACTTCCAAAGCACCCCATGAAGTACATAAGGGACGGAGAGATCGAGGAGTACATCCAGAAGCTGTACGAGGGGATAAAAACCGTCGTTGACACATTCTACCCCAAGCCGGTCTGGGTGAGGACTCTCGACGCACCAACAGACGAGTTCAGGGCAATGGAGGGCGGAGAGAACGAGCCGATAGAAGCCAACCCCATGCTCGGATTCAGGGGAATAAGGAGGGACCTCGTGGAGGACATTCACTTCAGGGCCGAAATCAGGGCAATCAAGAGGCTCGTTGAGGAGGGGTACACCAACATAGGTATCATGCTGCCCCTCGTAACGAGGGTCGACGAGGTCAGAAGGGCGAAGCGGATAATCGAGGAGGAGGGGCTACCCCTGAGCAAGATCGAGTTCGGGATAATGGTGGAAACGCCAGCGGCAGCGCTCATAATCGAGGACCTGGTGAAGGAGGGTATAGACTTCGTGTCCTTCGGCACGAACGACCTCACCCAGTACACGCTCGCGGTTGACAGAAACAACGAGAACGTGGCCTACCTTTACGACGAAACCCACCCCGCGGTTCTCAAGCTCATAGAGCACGTCATAAAGGTGTGCAAGGAGCACGGAGTGAAGACGTCGATATGCGGACAGGCCGGTAGCTACCCGCACGTTGTCGAGAAACTCGTCAAGCTCGGAATAGACAGCGTTTCGGCCAACCCGGATGCTGTCGAAAGGGTGAGGGAGACTGTGGCGAGGGTCGAGAAGAAGATAATGCTCGAGAAGCTGAGGGGTCTCTGATGCTCAACAAGCTGATCAGGAGTCTCGAGAGTGCGCCGGTCATAATGAAGGGAGACTACCCCTACTTCATCCACCCCCTCACGGACGGCGTGCCAGAGCTTGACCCGGACATTGTGAGGGAGGCGGTGTCCGGAATAATCAGAATCGCCGACCTCGATGTGGACAAGATAGTCACCGTGGAGGCCATGGGCATCCCCATAGCCACCGCGCTGAGTCTTGCGGTCAGCATACCGATAGTGGTGGTCAGAAAGAGGGCATACAACCTGCCCAACGAGATCGTCGTGGACCAGCAGACGGGGTACTCGAAGGGGAAGCTGTACATAAACGGGATAGAGAAGGGCGACAGGGTCATACTCGTCGACGACGTCATATCCACCGGAGGAACTGCTCTTGCAACCCTCAAGGCTCTTGAAAGGGCCGGAGCGGTGATCAAGGACTTCGTGGCTGTTGTGGAGAAGGGCGAGGGCGCGAGGATGCTGAGGGAGAAGGGATACAATGTCAAGAGCCTTGTCAAGATAGAGGTCTCAAGGGATGGGGTCAAAATCCTCGACCATATCTGAGAGGATAGACTTTTCTTCCATTTTTTCGGAGCTCGGCAGCGCAAGAGTTCTCGGAATCCAGCTTCCGGATGGGCTGAAGTTTTACGCCCGCGAGATAGCCGAGAAATTCAGAGAAAGGGGCTACAGGATAATCCTGTCCGGAAAGCCCTCCTACGGTGCATGCGACATAGACACCTCTCTGCTCGAAATCGTAGATGTCCTGCTGCACTTCGGGCACACAGAAATGATTCGCATGGATAGGGTGATCTACGTTCCGTACAACATCGAGTACGCCATAGACGTGGATCTTCTGAAGGACGTCATTGCGGAGAAAAGGATAGCAATCATTGGCACGGCAAGCTACGCATGGAAGTTCGACGATGTGGCGAAACTGCTCGAAGACGTGGGCTTCGCGGTCGAGCTCAGAAGGGGGAGGGGCGTGAAGCTCAGAGGGCAGGTTCTCGGATGCAACTACACGTGCCTCGACAACTCGAGAGCTGACGCTGTTCTTTTCATAGGGGACGGAAGGTTCCATGCAGTGGGAGCGAGCATATACTCTAAAAAGAAGGTGTACGCCTACAGCCCCCTGTCAGGAGAGGTTGAGGTCGTGAACACGGAGGACTTCGTCAGGAAAAGATACCTGGCAATCTCGAGGGCGATGGAGAGCGAGAGCTTCGGCATAATCGTCTCCACAAAGCCGGGACAGAACAGGACTGCCCTCGCCAGGAAGCTCCAGGAAATTGCCCTCGAGAGAGGGCTATCGGCAGAAATCCTGCTGGTGGACGAGGTTACGCCGGCCATGATAGACAACTTCAGGTTCGACTGCTACGTGAACACTGCCTGCCCCAGGATTTCGTATGACGACTATGCGAGGTTTTCGAGGCCCGTAATTTCTCCAGCAGAGTTCGAGATCGTGCTCGGAGTCAGGGAAGAGTTCTCCATCGATTTTATATAGTTCGAATTTATCCGGTTCGCAACCCGTCATGCTATTTAACATTGTTAAAACCACCGCAGTTGCGTTAGATTTATATTTTCCAGATCGTAATTGTAATTACAATAATCATTAGGATGTGAATCCCATGTGCTCAGACTGCGAGATAAAGGTCAGAGTTAGAATCAGAAAAACAGAAACGAGAATCGTCATAGACATCAAGAACAGAAAGGTCAACGTCCTCGACTGCAACCTTATGAGGACCAGGTGCTTCAGCTGTGTTCCGTTCTGTGAAGCCGTTGTCGCTGCAAAGGACTTTGCGTTCAAAAGGAGAAAACCGAAGGCGGAGGTCATAGTTGAGAGGTAGTGCATTCAGCTCGTCCAGACCAGTGACGGGCGCGCCAACTCGTTGAGGTGAGCGGGCCGCTATTTTTAAATAGAGCCCGCCCTAAGCCACAGTCTCTCAGGCCGGGTAGCAATATTTAAATATCTTCTCCTTAAGGCAAAGGGCAGAAGGTGATACAATGGAGGAGGGATTCAGACACATCGTCAGAATTGCGGACACGGATCTGGACGGAAAGAAGCCCGTGATTCACGCGCTCACCGGTATCAAGGGCATAGGGCTCAGAATGGCCAGATCAATAACAAATCACCTCGGAGTGCCTGCGATGGCAAAGCTCGGTGAGTTGGATGACGAGACAATTGCCAAGCTCAAGAAATTCATCGAGGAGGAGATCGAAACACTCCCGTCCTGGATGCTCAACAGGAGGAAGGACTACCACACCGGCAAGGACCTGCACCTGCTCAACAAGGACATCGACTTCGCGAGGATGCTCGACATCGAGAGGATGATCAAGATCAGAGCGTACAGAGGAATGAGGCACGCGAGAGGATACAAGGTGAGAGGACAGAGGACGAGATCGACAGGCAGAAAGGGCGCGACTGTTGGTGTCGTCAGGAGGAAGAAGTGAGGTGGTGTAGATGGGCGATCCAAAGAAGCCAAAAAAGAAGTACACGACTCCCACAAAGCCGTGGGATAGAGTCAGGCTCGAGAGGGAGGCTCCTCTCGTGATCAAGTACGGTCTCAGAAACAAGAGGGAGCTCTGGAGGTTCCAGAACCTGCTGAGAAAGTACAGGAGGGTTGCGAGAGATCTGCTCGCGAAGGTCAACTATCCCGGCAGGGAGGGAGAGCTCGCAAAGGCCAAGGCGCAGCAGGTCATAAAGAAGCTGAACAGGATGGGAATCCTTCCGGAAAACGCAACTCTTGACGACATACTCAACCTCACCGTGGAGGACTTCCTGGAAAGGAGGCTCCAGACGGTCGTTTACAGGCAGGGACTCGCGAAGACGATAAAGCAGGCCAGGCAGCTGATAGTCCACGGGCACATCGCTGTAGACGGCAGGAGAGTCACATCTCCCAGCTTCATAGTCGAGAGAGATATGGAGAGCAAGATAGGTTACTACTCAAACTCACCTTTCGCAAAGCAGCAGGTAACGGAGGGATAATATGGCGGAGAAGAAAAAGAAGGGAGTGTGGGGTATAGCGCACATATTCTCGTCCTACAACAACACGATCATAACGATTACGGACATCAAAGGGAGCGA
>NZ_JBPLZQ010000091.1:0-3836 GCF_054018175.1 Geoglobus sp. | reverse complement strand
GCAGGAAAAGCTCGCGCTTGCCATGGCCGCTGACGGTGTTGTGGCAGTGAAGTCCATCGCCCTGTCCGTGGAAAAGGGGCCCACGTTCACGCTTAAGAGGAAAAACATAATGGGTGTTGTGGTTCCGGTCATCAAGAGGGAGGTTGTCAGGAAGTCTCTCGCAGAGAGAAACTACGGTGTCATCGGCACCACCGCGAGGGTTGATGAGGCAGTAGAGGCTTACGAGGCGCTGATCGATGCCATTCTCGAGGTTGCCGAAGTTGAGACCACCCTCAAGAAGCTCATAGAGGAGATCGAGAGAACCAAGAGGAGGGTCAACGCCCTTGAGTTCAAGGTGATTCCGGAGATGGAGGAGGCTGCGAGGTACATAACCTTCAAGCTCGAGGAGATGGACAGAGAGAACATCATAAGACTTAAGAAGATCAAAAGCAAAAAGGAGCAGCAGGCTGAGGCATGATCTCTGACAGAATCTTTCGCTGGCTGATGGACGAGGAGAACCTGGTGAGGATACTGAAGTACTGGTGGTTGGTGAGCACGATCAGGGTCGCAGTAGGAACAATTCTATTTTTCATAATTGTTTTTGGCATTTACGATCTGACAGGTCTGAGGTGAGTCAATGTATTATGAGGTCTGGGTCGACCTCTCGAGACGAGGGGAGGTTGAAAGGAGACTCAGGGAGAGGTTTGTTGAAGTTTATGAGGCCTTTTACGATTACCATTACATAGTAAACGCCGGAAGCGAGGAAGAGCTGAGAAAAATCGACGGAGTCAGAATGGTCAGAAGGCACTACGATTGCTGATATAATGAAACAGGCTAGGTTCCTCGGCATAGACGATAGCTTTTCTGGAAAGAGGTGTGTTATTGCTGGTGTTGTTACCGAGGGTAGTTGTTATGTTGAGGGGGTGATGGTGGAGAGCATAGCCGTTGATGGCATGGACGTCACGGACAAGATCGTCAGGATGGTTTCAAGGTCCAAGTTCAGGGAACAGATAAGGTGCATATTTCTGGGCGGGATTACGTTTGGTGGGTTCAACGTTGCCGATATAGAGATCATATCTGATGGACTGTCCACGCCCGTTGTTGTGGTGATGAGAAAACGCCCTGACCTCGACTCCATAAAGCGAGCTCTTCAGAATCTTGAAATGGGCGACGAGAGACTTTCAACTATAGAGAAGGCGGGAGAAATCCGGGAAGCGGGCGGAATATTCATCCAGTTCACCGGATGCGATTACGGTCAGGCGGTGAGTTTTCTGAAGTCTGCGACGCTAAAGGGGTATATTCCTGAATGTCTAAGGCTGGCCCACATTGTGGCCTCAGCCGTAATCCATGGAGAAAACAGGGGAAGGGCATGATAAAAAATTAGACAGTGAAGTTCCACTTTCTGCCATCGTTGGTGAAAACGTGGACCGTGCATGCCAGACAGAGGTCGAAGCTGTGTATCACCCTCACGACGTCCCACTGATCTCCATTTTCCATCGGAGTTCCGACAAGCGCTTCCTCAAGCGGTCCGGGATTTCCGGCTGAATCTCTCGGTGAGACGTTCCAGGTCGTTGGAGCTATGACCTGATAGTTCTCGACCTTCCCGTCCTTCGCCCTCATCCAGTGTCCCAGTGCCCCTCTCGGGGCCTCTCTCAGCCCGACACCCTCTCCCGTCAGGTTTTCCGGAAACTCGATGTGTGTTTTCCTGCCTGCATGGTCTTTCAGCTGGAGGAGCAGGCTTTCGAGGTAGTCTATCATGAGGAGTTCCTCCTGAATCCTCGCAATGTTCCTCGCCAGAGCGTTGCTTGCGGTTCTTCCCCCTGCAAGGCTCTTTCTCAAGTCAAGCGGGTCTCCGTATTCCCACCCGTCTCTGAAACCCTTGGCCACCATCCTTGCGAGAGGTCCCACCTCTGCCGGCTTGCCAGCGTATCTGGGTGCCTTGGCCCAGGTGTATGCACCGCTCTTTCCGTATTTCGGAACGAGTTTTCTCGTGTCCTCATTACCCACGTACTCCCCACCTGCATCGTCGCTGTAGTATGAGTGCTTCACGTCTTCACTTATCTTTCTGTAGTCGAACTTCTCAAGCTCGCTTCCGTTGAAAAAGCCTGATGGAAAGAACAGCTTTCCTTCAGCATCTGTCAGAAATCCGTATGCCAGCATCGCTGGTGTTCTATCTCCCATTTCAGCCAGGCCCATGTTTGCCATCACCACGATGAGCGACACGAGGTCGTAGAGGCCCCTGCCAATCTCCGGGTCTGAAGGCGGTGTGATCTCCTTGCCGTCCTGGATTTTTCCGGAGACGTCGTCTATGATGTATCCGGCCACATCAGCCGTGTGTTCGAGCGTGGTCTTTCCGAGTCCAACCCCTATTGCCCACTTCTTGACATCGAGAACGATGCTGATCAGCCTGCCAATCACCTTCTCGTCTATTTCGAGGGTTACCCCGCCATGAATGGGTGTCATGATGTGCGGTACCTTTCCACCGATATATGCCATGGCCTGGTGAAGTCTTCTCTGGGCGAAGACCGCCTCCTTCACGCCCTGGCCCACAATCGGGTTGAACCTTGTAAGTCCGGTTTTGTGTATCTGGTCGCAGTAATCGGGGCCAGTGAGAGCGTAAGCCCATACCGGGTGGTCGAAGACGTATTGAAGGCTTGCGATGACGTTTCTGAGCAGCAGCGCCGGTTCGGGTAGCCCGTGACCCCATTCGTTTCCGAGTCCTGCGGCGTTTTCAATTGCAAACAGACTCGCGAGTCTGTGGTCGTTGTGGCAGACCCCGCATATCCTCTGCAGGATTATCGGTGCGTCCCTCACATCCCTGCCAACCACGATTCTCTCAAACCCCCTGAACATCGTTGCGAGAGCCTTCGCCTCCCTGACCACTCCACCCTCCACGTTCAGCTTCACTCCGTGATGACCCTCAAGTCTCGTAACCGGATCAATTACCACTTCCACGCTTAATCACCTCCTCAACCCAGAGGGGATGCTCATCCTCCGCCTTGTCCAGCTCCATTTTGCCGGTGAAGATGACCTTGTTGAAGGGGAAGAACTTCTTCCTGAGATGGCTGAAGTACATGTGCCAGCTCGCTATGAAAACAACAGCCAGAATTGCCTCCTCCCAGTGCGCAACTCTGAAAGCGGCAAACCACTCTCCTGATGGAGAGAAAATATCCGGATAGCTCAGCACGAGCCCGGTTGAGATCATTATGACCATTCCCCAGAAGGCACCCCAGTACTCGAACTTCTGCACGTAGCTGAACTTGTGGTATTCCGGCACCTCATTGGACATGCCAAATGCGAACTTCACGTCCGCTATGAAGTCCCGGACATCCTTCATCCTGGGTATCATTGTTGTCGGTCTTTTTGCCAGAGCCCACAGGATGTGGTAAATTCCTGCGAAAATCATCACGAAACTGGCAAGTCTGTGCCACCCTCGTACGTTTTCAACCCCTCCCATAGCATTGATCAGCCCCATGCCCCAGTCCGTGTATCTGTAGAGAAGTGGAAGGCCTGTGACTGCGAGAATTATGAAGCTGGTGAGAAGGAGCAGATGCTGGAGCCTCTGGTGGACATCAAACCTCAGAACGTACCTCATTTCTCTTTCCTCCTTTCCTTCTCAATCTTGCTCTCCCTTACTGCATGGGTTACAATGTAGGCTCCCGCACCAACCAGAACCGCTCCGGTCAGTGTCGTGAACACAGTTTTCGTCAGGTCTATCTCCAGCCTGCTCTGGGCCTTGAAGAACGGCGAAGTCTCGTCCGGAAATCCGGGGTGCATGCACCCTATGCATGGCGCTCCGGCATTCATGCAGACGTTTATTCCTCCGTTCCACTTGGTCTCGCTGCATGCGGAGAGCG
>NZ_JBPLZQ010000090.1:0-19347 GCF_054018175.1 Geoglobus sp. | reverse complement strand
CGTTGGAGTTGATGAGAGCATTGCATTGATCGCTGCGAGAGTTAAAGCCATTCACAGATTATCCTATGCTGATGCCTTCGTAGTTGCCACCGCTACTGACAGGAAAGGGGTTATTGTAACGGGAGATAGAGAGTTTGACGGAGTTTATCCAGACATTCTGTGGATAAGGTAGGGGCAGTTCAATATTCGGCCTGAGCTGCCGTGTTTTTGAGTGTGGGGAACAAAAAGCGATGGTAACTGTTATATAGTTGCTGTAAATAATATATAAATATGGACGGATTTCACATGTTCCCGTTTGGGTATGGATTTTTCGGGTTCGGGATGATATTCTGGTGGGTTCTGTGGGTGGTTGTGGCCTACTTGGTATACCAGGATGCGGAGAAGAGAGGTATGAATGGATTGCTGTGGTTCATACTCGTTCTCATACCGATGGTGGGCATAATCTTCCTGCTTGTTTACCTTGCTGTTAGAGAGCAGCAGAAATCGGAAAAAAAGGAGGAAAAGAGTAATGCACTTGAAATCCTCAAGGAAAGGTATGCAAAAGGCGAAATTACGAAGGAAGAGTTCGAGAGAATGAAGAATGAACTGAACGAGTGAAGGGGGGTTGGTATGGAGAAGCACGGAGAGCATGGGGCTCATGGGGAGGAAATGGGCGGACATGAAAGTCATGCAACAGAGCATGAGCACCCTGACGGCTCCGGGATGAGCCACGAACATGAAGAACGCGGACGGGTCCACGACCACCACAGACACATGATGCAGGACTTCAAAAAGAGATTTTACGTCTCCTTAGTGCTGACAGTACCGATACTTTTGCTGTCTCCCCTCATCCAGTCTCTGCTTGGGATTTCAATAGCGTTTCCGGGGGACGACCTGGTACTCTTCGCTCTCTCGTCTTTCGTTTATTTCTACGGTGGGTATCCTTTCTTCAAAGGATTTCTCGAGGAAATCCGAAAGAGAATGCCCGGAATGATGACGCTCATATCCGTTGCCATATCCTCTGCTTACGTTTACAGCACGGCAGTTGTTTTCGGGCTTGAGGGCAAGTACTTCTTCTGGGAGCTTGCAACTCTGATAGACATCATGCTTCTTGGACACTACATAGAGATGAAGTCTGTTCTCGGAGCGTCCCGGGCTCTCGAAGAGCTCGTAAAGATAATGCCCTCCACCGCGCACCTCATAAGGGATGGGGAAATTACAGAGGTGTCGGTTGAAAACCTCAAGCCGGGTGACAGGGTCCTCGTTAAGCCCGGGGAGAAAATACCTGTTGACGGCATCGTTGTTGATGGTCAGAGTTACGTTGACGAGTCGATGCTGACGGGAGAGAGCAAACCTGTTCCCAAAAAAGAAGGGGACGAGGTAATCGGTGGATCCATCAACATGGAGGGCTCTCTTGTGGTGGAGGTGAAAAAGACCGGCAAGGAAACATACCTCAGTCAGATTATTGACCTCGTCAGGCAGGCTCAGGAGACGAAGTCGAGAACACAGGACCTGGCGAACAGAGCGGCTTTCTACCTGACGATCATCGCACTCACTGCTGGGGCTGTGACGTTCGCTTCCTGGATTGCACTCGGAAAGGATCTCGCCTTTGCAGTTGAGAGGGCCGTTACAGTAATGGTGATTTCCTGTCCTCATGCTCTCGGTCTTGCTGTTCCTCTTGTCGTAGCAGTTTCCACGTCGCTGGCTGCCAAAAACGGTTTGCTTATAAGGGACAGACAGGCGTTTGAGAGGACCAAAGACCTTCAGGCAGTGGTGTTTGACAAGACAGGAACGCTTACTGAGGGGAAGTTCGGAGTAACTGACATCCTGGCTTTTAAAGGCGAGAAGGACGAGATCCTGAGAATCGCTGCCAGCATTGAAGTCCACTCTGAGCACCCGATAGCCAGAAGCATTGTGGAGGAGGCTGAGAGGAGGGGGCTGAAACTTGAGAACGTGGATGAGTTCAGGGCAGTGCCGGGGAAGGGTGTTGAGGCCAAGATAAACGGCAGAACTTACAAGATAGCAAGCCCCGGGTATCTGAGGGAGATAGGTGTGGATGAGGGCAAGGAGGCCAGGAAGCTTGCGGAGCAGGGGAAGACCGTGGTGTTCCTCATCGAGGGCGGTGACGTCATCGGGGCACTGGCTCTCGCAGACCGTGTAAAGCCGGAGTCCAAGGAGGCCATTGCAAACCTCAAGAAAATGGGGATCAAGTGCATGATGCTCACCGGAGACAACAAGCTCGTGGCGAAGTGGGTGTCCGAGGAACTCGGCCTCGATGAGTTCTTCGCTGAAGTTCTGCCCCACGAAAAGGCAGAGATAATCAAGAAGGTTCAGGAAAAGTACGTAACTGCAATGGTTGGAGACGGAATAAACGACGCCCCCGCGCTGGCTCAGGCGGACGTCGGTATTGCCATTGGTGCAGGCACCGATGTTGCAATTGAGACGGCAGATATCATACTTGTGAGGAGCGATCCGAGGGATGTGGTGAGGATCGTCGAGCTGTCAAGGAAGACCTACCGCAAGATGATTCAGAATCTCATATGGGCGACGGGATACAACAGCGTGGCGATACCTCTCGCAGCTGGTGTTGCATACGGCCTCGGGATCCTTTTAACACCTGCAGTCGGAGCGGCTCTCATGTCGCTCAGCACCGTGATCGTGGCAATAAATGCGAGGCTGCTGAAATAACACACTGGCACTCTTTTTTTAGCAATTTTTTACAATCTGTTATACGTTACACTTTTATTTATTCGCATGTAAATTAACAATGTGAACGAGAAAAAAATTAGCCTGAAAGTAGGGGGGATGACCTGCACGTCATGTGCAAGGAATATAGAACTTGCAGTATCGCAGCTGGATGGTGTGAAAAACGCGAGGGTAAATCTGGCAACCGAGACGCTCTACTTGGAACTGGATCCCGAGAAAGTCCGGATTGATGATATCAAGAGGGCAGTTGAGGAAATCGGTTACACGGTGCCTGAAAACGAGACCACGGTGACCGTGAAGATTGGTGGAATGACCTGCGCCTCATGTGCCAAGTCGATAGAAACTGCTGTAGGGTCTCTTCCGGGAGTCAAAAGTGTTGGTGTAAATTTAGCAACTGAAACGGCGAGGATAACTTACCTTCCAGACGTAACAAGCCTTGAAGATATCAAAAAGGCAATAGAGGAGATAGGATACAGGTACCTCGGTGTTGAAGGTGAGGAAGTAAGGGGAGCTGAAGAGAGCGTGGAGCATGACCACGTCAGGGAGATGAAGAAGAGGCTATTCGTTGCTGCAGGTGTCGGTGCAGTACTGCTGTTCCTGCAGTATGGCAAGTACGTTGGAGTTCCCGAAATACCGTACAACAGCCTGATTCAGTTCGTTCTGGCAACACCGGTGATGTTTTACTCAGGCAGGGGAATGTTCGCCGCTGCGGCGAGAGCACTGAGGCACAGAATGCTCAACATGGATGTTATGTACTCGATGGGTGTTGGTTCAGCATACGTGGCGAGCGTGATCTCGACACTCGGGTTTTTACCAGAGGATTACCTGTTTTACGAGACGGCAGTTCTCCTTCTCGCGTTTCTGCTCCTCGGCAGGACACTTGAGGCCATAGCGAAGGGAAGGACGAGTGAGGCCATAAAGAAGCTTATGGGGTTGCAGGCAAAGACTGCTGTGGTTATCAGGGACGGCAAGGAGATCGAAGTGCCTGTAGAAGACGTGAATGTGGGAGATGTGGTGTTGGTAAAACCGGGAGAGAAAATACCTGTTGATGGAGTCGTAATTGAAGGTGAAAGCTATGTTGACGAGTCTATGATTACGGGTGAGCCGATACCTACGCTCAAGAAAGCCGGAGATGAAGTCATTGGGGCGACGATAAACAGGAACAGCGTTCTGAAGATAAGGGCTACGAGAGTTGGGAGCGACACACTGCTGGCTCAGATAATAAAGCTGGTCGAGGAGGCGATGGGTAGCAGACCACCGATACAGAGACTCGCGGATAAAATAGTGACTTACTTCATACCGGTCGTTCTTACGATCGCCATAACATCCTTTGTTTACTGGTACTTCATCGCGGATGTGCCAGCGATCTTCGCGTTCACGACACTCGTGGCAGTTCTGGTAATTGCCTGCCCCTGTGCATTCGGTCTTGCAACGCCAACGGCACTGACGGTTGGCATGGGCAAGGGTGCAGAACTCGGGATTCTCATAAAGAATGGAGAAGCGCTGGAAATAGCCAGAAAGGTTACCACTGTGACATTTGACAAAACAGGCACCCTCACTAAGGGTAAGCCGGAAGTGACAGATGTTGTGGCTTTCGAAGGTGACGAAACAGAGGTGCTGAGGATAGCTTCCATCGCAGAAAAGAGGAGCGAGCACCCGCTGGCAGAGGCGATCCTGAGGAAGGCCGAGGAGGTGGGAATAGAGGTTGGAGAACCTGAGAAGTTTGAGGTCATTGCAGGAAAGGGAGTCGTCGCTACGTTCAATGGTGACAGAATACTCGTCGGTAGCAGAAAGCTGATGACCGAGCACGGGCTTGTGGTCGGGAAGGAAGTGGAGGATGTCCTTCTGAGTCTCGAAAACGATGCAAAGACAGCGATAATCGTCGCTCACAGAGAGAGGATTGTGGGAGTAATTGGAATTGCTGACACAATCAAGGAATCGGCCATTGAGGCAATAGATGAGCTGCACAGAATGGGCAAGAAGGTTGCGATGATTACTGGAGACAACAGAAGAACAGCGAGCGCGATAGCCAGAAAGCTCGGAATTGACACGGTCATTGCCGAGGTTCTCCCGCACCAGAAGGCAGAGGAAGTCAAGAGACTTCAGGAGGCTGGGGAGGTCGTGGCATTTGTGGGTGATGGAATAAACGATGCCCCTGCCCTAGCTCAGGCAGACCTCGGCATAGCAATGGGGAGTGGCACCGATGTTGCCCTGGAGAGCGGAGAAATAGTCCTGATGAGGGACGATCTGAGGAATGTTGTTGCTGCAATACAGCTGAGCGAAAAGACGCTGAGCAAGATAAAGCAGAACCTCTTCTGGGCTTTAATCTACAACACCGCGCTTATACCCGTGGCTGCAGGGGCGCTGTACCCATTCTTCGGCATAGTCTTCAGGCCGGAATGGGCTGGACTGGCAATGGCGATGAGCAGCGTGAGCGTCGTCACAAACTCGCTGCTGATGAAGAACTATGTACCCCCGGTGAAGAGAAAGAACTGACCGATTTTTCTTTTTATTGGTGATTGCTCTGCTGGACTGTTGCAGATGGACCTGAGAAATTTTCTATTGGAGGCATGTCGTCCCCTTCCAAAATCCTTATAAACAAATCATAGAGAGTGAACAAAGTCAGGGCCCGTAGCTTAGCCAGGTCAGAGCGCCCGGCTCATAACCGGGCGGTCGAGGGTTCAAATCCCTCCGGGCCCATCCATGTATGAGTTCATTAAACCTCTCCAAACCTCAACATTCATCTTTCCATCAAATCACCACAGCACCAATAACCGACGCCGCTTAGCTATTTCATCGATTGCTACAACACCAACCCTTTCAAGCTTCCTCTTGCAGATCGAGCAATATTCATAATGTTCTGTCCTGAGCCTCTCAAGGAATTCTAACACCTTTGGGGTCCTTACCAGACTAACTCTCAGCCAACCTCTGCAACACCTTCTTTTCCCTGAACCCCAGAGCAACAACCACGCCAATCAAAAGGACATTCAGAGCAACGAAGTTATGCACGGGTCTCTTTGTATGGTGGTGCAAATCCAAATGATTTCATTCCCCAACTCCCAAAAAACAGGAAAACATGAAGTCACGAGAGCAAGCCGTGCCGAGTGGCGAAACGATCGCATCCCGGCCCCAAACATTAATCAACCACCACGTCCAAGAGCAACCCATGTACTCAATCGCGATAAACAACGGACTCTGCTTCATCAATGGAAAATTCATCAGAGCTTCAATAGGGATAGAGGGGAATAAAATAGCAAGAGTATCCAAGGAAGAGCTGAAGGGAGAAATCGAATTTGATGCATGCGGGAACATAATCATTCCTGCATTCTTCAACGCCCACACCCACGCTGCAATGACTCTGCTGAGGGGAATAGCAGAGGACATGGAACTGAACACCTGGCTGAAAAACGTCTGGAGGCTTGAGCGGCTTCTCACTCCAGAGGACATCTACTGGGGCACGATGCTTGCGATTGTTGAGATGATGAAAAGCGGGATCGCTGGCTTCAGCGACCTTTACATCCACATGGACGAGGTTGCAAAAGCGGCTGGAGAAGCAGGCCTCAGAGCTGTGCTCTGTTACGGAATGGCGGACAGGGGAGATGAAGAGAAGGCGAGAAGAGAACTCGATATCGGTGAGAAGTTCATATCGGACTGGGACGGAGCGTTCGATGGCAGGATCAAGGCAATTTACGGCCCCCATGCACCCTACACATGCACGCCCGAATTTCTGAGAACGGTGAAGGAAAGGGCAGACAGGCTGGAAACCATGATACACATCCACGTTTCAGAGACACAGTGGGAAATTGAAGAGATAAAGAAGCGGTACGGGACCACACCGGTCAGATTGCTCGAAAAGATTGGTTTTCTCGATGATAACGTCATCATAGCCCATGGTGTGTGGCTCGACGATGAGGAGCTTGAAATTCTCAAAAAGAGGGGCGTGAGCGTGGTTTACAACCCGGTGAGCAACATGAAGCTATCATCGGGAATCGCAAGGGTAAGGGACATGCTCGACACCGGCATCACCGTTGCCCTCGGCACAGATGGGGCGGCGAGCAACAACTCCTACAACTTTTTCCAGGAGATGAAGTTCGCATCACTCCTCCAGAAAATAAAGTACATGAGGGCTGATGCGGTTAAGGCAGAGGATGTCCTCAGAATGGCCACTGAAAACGGATATGCTGCGTACGGAATCAGGGGAGGAAGAATCGAGGAGGGTTATCTCGCAGACATCGCAGTTTTATCAAAATCCCAGCACCTGTATCCGCTCTACAACCCTACCTACGGCCTCGTGTACTCTGCAAGCGGCGAGGAGGTGCAGCATCTAATCGTCAGCGGCGAGATTGTCATGGAGGACAGGGTGATTCTCACAGTGGATGAGGAAAAAATTTATGATAAGGTGGAGGGGCTGAAGGAGAAGTTTACAGCACAATAGCAAAATATACAAAAAATAAAGTGTATAAAATATAAATTATTTTCTCCTCATAAGCATTGCAGACGCTCCGGCCAGTGCGAGAATTCCCACCAGTGCCTCAAAGCCCGGAATTCCGGGCTGTTCCTTCGTCGATTCCGCAGGTGTTTCCGTTGTCTTTTCCGGTACCGGTGTTGTGACAGGTGTCTGCTCCTGCACAGGCGTGGTTTCCGGAGATTGCATCGGCTCCGGAGTCATTGCTGGTGTGGACATAGGCGTGGGTGTTGCTGTCGGAGTCTCTTCAGGCACTGGAGTGATCTCTGGCGTTGGAGTTGGCGAAGGCGTTGGAGTCACCCAGTATCCACCTCTTCCGGCAAACCCGCCACCGCCTGTACCGCCTGAGGATGTGGGGGATGTTGACGATGGCTGAGGCGGTGCGAACAGGGCGATCGGTGTGCCAAACATGTCACCGAGAGACGGAGATGTTGTATCGTCTATGAAAATCTCAATGTAGTTCTGATTTTTGTTGACGGTATAATCGCTGCATTCCACCCACTGACTTCCGTCAAACCAGTATGCTTTGAGGTCGTCCTCGCTCAATCCAAGCTGGGACAGGGCATTCTCGTCATAGCTTATTTTTACGGTCATGCTGTTCACAGCCGAAGAGTTGTTGACTGAAATGTCATAGAAGAAGCCATCGCCTATGCTTATCCCCTGACTCGATGGTTCATCGCTGTAATACCCTCCAAAGACGCTGACAGGGCCGTTAGCATCAACCGTAACCTCAACCGGAAACTCATTGCCGAGACCGAAATCACTTCCATTGAGATTCGTCTCACCTGCAGGCAGATTGACGGTACCGAATTCTCCAGATATTGATTCCCCGTCAGGATACGGAGCGTCAAGCCATGGAGAAACAGAGAGGTTCCCGTAAGCTTCATCCCCCTTCCCGCTGAAGTCTCCGGATGGTCCCGTCGTGGAGTTCCACCAGTTGTATCTCGCATCAACCTCGATTAGAGAATTTGTGTTCACGATGCCAGGAATGTTTCCTTCAAGGTTGTTGTAACTGATTACATTATCCGGAGAGCTGCCGTTAATAGCTACTCCTGTATCGCCAACATTGTCTCTGATTGTGTTGAATCTAACGGTGTTGTTCGGGCTGTCGTAAATCGTGATCCCCTCTCCATTGCTCTCGACCGTGTTGTTCTCGACCGTCGTTTCACTGGCATATCCGAGGTAAATTCCATAAACGCAGTTCTGCACGGTGTTATTGAAGACGGTGTTGTTGTAAACGCCGTACTCGCCGTCTCCGTACACAGCTATACCGTAACTACAGCCAGACACCACGTTTGACTCAACCACGTTGTCGTTTGAGGCCTGATCAAGCCGGATAGCCTCCCCTCCATAGATATCGCTTATGCTGTTGCCCGCTATCCTGCTGTCAGTCAGAAAGTACCCGTAAATCCCCTCATAATCAATACCCTCGATGGTGTTGCCAGATACGGTGAGATTCACCGAATTTTGAAGATATATCCCGTATCCGCTGTTCACAATGGTATTGTTATTTACGGTAAGATTTTCTGCCATGTAGGCATATATACTTCCATAATCCAGGCCCTCGGGATCATTCCCCATAAGAATATTGTCCTTAATGTCTCCAGCTACATGCCCAGAGAGAAATATGCCAGTACCCGCATTACTCGATATATTGTTCCTCAGAAGCTGCAGGTCAAAGAGGGACACAACTCCAACATCCTGATAGTAGATACCGTAATTCTCATTTCCGATTACTTCGCTGTCAGTTATGTGAACACTCCAGAGTTCTCCGTATGTGAGAACGTAAACTCCGGAATAGGCATTGTTGTTGAAGTAGCTGTTAGAAATGCTGACGTTGCCAGTATTTTCAATTGTAAGCCCGTAAGCCGTGTTGTTGCTGAAATACGTGTTCTCCACAGATATTTCGTCTGAATCAACGAAGTAAGCACCACCCATGATTCCTCCGCAGTTCTCAGTGAATTTGCTGTCAACGATTGTAACGTTGTATGATGAAAGCACATTGAGTCCAACATACTTGTTTTTCTTTGCACTCACGTTGGTGAGAGTGGAGTTTGTAACTGACTGGAGATATATTCCCCCATCAGGTGTCACCTGGCTGTTTGTGTACGTGACCGTGGTGTTGATCAGGTGCAGGTTATCCACATTAACTGCATAAATTCCAGAATAGTTTGTGCCGTTTACCAATACATCCTTTATCGTCACGTTTTGTATTGTGGACTGCTTATCAGCAATGAATATCCCTTCTACGTATGAAGTCCCTGTTACCGTTAGGCGCTCAACTGTCACGTTGCTTCTCAGATACATCACATAACTAGTCTCAGCGAACGGAGGGTTCTTCAAAACTGTTGCGTCTCTCGATTCACCCTTCAATGTGACTCCCTTCTCTACATTTACAACCTCACTGTATTCTCCCGACCCTATATAGATGGTGTCGCCATCTGTAGTGTTGTCCGCTGATATTGCGGCTTGGATGGATGTGAAGGTCTCTCCACTGTTAATGTTCACGATAGGGGCCTCGTCAACACCGTAAGTCGTCCAGTGGTTAACTGTGAAAGTCACCGAATAGTTACCGTTGGGCATCTGTGAGATTGCTGGTAATTCTGCAAGATAGTCCGGATTGTAATATTCTTCAGCCCAGTTATACACCTCAACTGGTCCGTTATCACCCTCAGGAACAGCATAAATCACAACTTTGTCCCATGTGAGATTGTATATCGTAATCCTCGAAGATTTGTTGAACTCCTTCATGGCAGTTGTAACGTTGTTGATCGACATCTCTCTGGATGCCATTATAAGATTGCTTCCAAGCTTGTCAAGGCTCTGGATGAAATCATAATCAAGCAGATTTACAGGCTCGAGAATCTCCAGTTTCCCATCTAAAAGCCCAGCACTACTGTGCTGAAACACAAGTCCTGTAACGTTACTGAAGTCGACAATGTCTCTCCAGGATGTTGTTTCGGGATTGTTCAGGCCGGGAACGTCCTCCTTCGGATCGAAGTTTATTATTGCTAAGCCGGAATTTATTAGGGTTGTTTCGTTCAGCACGGTCCCATCGCTCTGGTTTGTGACGTTCAGGTAGACGGGTATCCGGATGGGAAATGTTTCGTTAACGACCTCTCCTGCTATCGGGAACTTCAGCGTGAACTCGTAATAGCTTCCAATATCAACACCAGAACCGTTGTAGACCATTACAGGGACCGGAGAGGAGATTACTCCGCCAAAGTCAGCACTGACGTTGAAGTAGCTCACCGGAGGGCTGGGAGTCACGTTCACAAGCACCTTTAAAGTGATTGTATCGGAATCGTTGTAAAAGAAGTAGTAGTTTGCCGGATCCTCAGGAATCGTGTCATTGTAGATGTACACTATGCTTTCATTATTTGCTTGCCCTGCTGCCAGTGAAACAAGAGCGACCACTCCTAAAAACAAAACGACCATCTGAATTTTCACCATACCACCACTAAATCTATACTATGAGAGTAAAATTTTGATAGTATATATAACTATCGTTATTATTATTTTGCCACTAAATAAATCCTCCCTGAAATCCGCACCACAAATCAGGCCAAATGGAAGAGTGCTTCCAAATTGGTTAACATCGTTTAAGAAGAAGTTTCAAGTCTCAAAAAATTTAAACGTGAGCTCTTACCACCCCGAACCCCTCTCTAAGCGCCCTGATGTTCAGCTCCCTTATCCTTTCGGGCATGACCTCGTTTATCGCCCTTTCCACTGATTCAAGGCTGAGGGGCAAACCGAGTCCAATCAGTGCGCCGGCCATCACAACGTTTGCAGCCTGAACATTTCCGAGCCTTTCCGCAATTTCAGAAGCGTTTATGAGATGGATGTTCTCCGTGACTCCTCTAACCCTCTCGAGGATTTCGTCCATGGACGGGTACCTCGCCTCTCCCGTGGAGACTGACGGAGGAGAAATCGGACGGGTGTTGAGGAGGACCTTCGTCTTCCCGTTCATGTACTGCCCGTACCTCAGCACCTCCACAGGCTCGAGGGATGCGAGGTAATCCGCCATCCCGTAAGGTATGAGCGGTGCCATGACACTGCCAAATCTCAGATGAACCTCGACACTTCCTCCACGCTGGGCCATCCCGTGTGTCTCCGCAGATACGACGTTGAAACCCTCGTACATCGCCGCTCTCGCGAGAATTCCGGATGTCGTGAGCACGCCCTGTCCACCCACTCCGACAATCAGCACGTTCACCTTCACGCTCTCACCTCGCCGGCTTTATTGCCCTGTACGGACAGATCGCAGCACACACTCCGCATCCAGCGCAGAGCGCCGAATCTATCACGGGCCTTCCGTCCTGTATGTATATCGCCGGGCAAGTAAACTCTCTCACGCACTTCATGCACTCCATGCACCCATCGCTCACCTCGAAAGGTGTTATCCTTACACCTCTCGCCCTCCTCTCCCTGTTCCAGAGAATCGCGCACGGCTGCTTGGAGACTATGACCGCAGGCCCGTCGTGTTTCAGCGCCCTCCTGAGCGCATCCTCAAGTGCCTTTATGTTGTATGACTTCACGACCTCGACGAACTTCACGCCAATTGCCCTGCAGACGTCCTCTATCCTCACCGCGTGCCCCTTTTCCCCGCACCCCTTCGCATCGACTCCCGGGTGGGGCTGATGTCCGGTCATGCCTGTCGTCGAGTTGTCGAGAACCACGAGCACGAACCTGTTTCCGTTGTATACTGCATTGACGAGCGGTGGTATGCCGGTGTGGAAAAACGTGGAGTCGCCGATGGTTGCGATTATCGCATCGTCGAGTACGTAGCTCAGACCGTTGGAGGTCCCGACGCTCGCCCCCATGCATATCGTTATGTCCACAGCCTCCAGCGGCTTGTTTATTCCGAGCGTGTAGCAGCCTATGTCACTCGGAAGCGCAGCATTCCCGAGCTCATTCACCACCTTCCTGATCGCGTAAAATGTGGCGGTGTGCGGGCAGCCGGGACACAGCACAGGGGGTCTTGGGGGAGCGATCCCGGCCATGCTCCTGGCAGTTTCGAGGAGGTGAGAGTAATCGTAACTCTTCCCCGCAAGCCTCGCAATCCCCTTCTGAACGATTGAGACGTTGTATTCATAGTTCTCAGGCAGGTAGCCATCCATCTTCCCGTGAACCCTTACACCAAACTCTGCAGCCATCACTCTTACCTGCATCTCAACAACAGGATCAACCTCCTCGACCACCAGCACCTCGTCGAGGTTCGAGAGGAAGTCAGCGATTAGCCTCCTCGGAAGTGGGTTCATCGAGGAGAGCTTGAGAACGGGCATCTCAACTCCGAGATTCTCCATCGCCTCGACAGCGTAGTTGTAGCTCATTCCACAGGCAATTACTCCCTTTCTCCCCTCCGCATCATCCACCCAGTTCATGTCCGACTTTGCGAAGAAGTCCTCAAGCTCGGCGAGCTTCTTCTGAAGAACCGGCTTCAGCCTTCTCGCATGAGCGGGGAGAATCACGTCAGTATCCGGGTGCCTCTCCCATCCAGCTCTCTCAAGCCTCTTCTCCGGGATCTCCCCCAGCTCCACGATGCCGCTCGAGTGGCTCAGCCTCGTGTAGCTCCTCAGAATGAACGGAAGCCCGAACCTTTCGGACAGTTCAAACGAGAGTTTCGTCAGCTCCTTGGCCTCACTCACGCTTGACGGTTCAACCACCGGCACCTTCGCGGCTATTCCGTACCACCTGTTGTCCGGCTCGTTCTGGCTCGAGTGCATTGACGGGTCGTCGGCTGAAACACACACAAAGCCACCCCTCGCCCCGACATAAGCAAAGCTGAACAGCGAGTCAGCAGCAACGTTCAGCCCCACATGCTTCATGGCCGTCATTCCCCTCTTACCCGCAAGCGACGCCCCTATTGCTACCTCGAAGGCAACCTTCTCGTTCACCGCGTACTCCATCCTGTACTCCATCCTCCCCTTAAGATATTTGCATGCTGAGTTGAGCGTGTCAGTAATTTCGGATGAGGGCGTTCCGGGATAAGCGGAAAAAACGTCTATTCCAGCCTCTATAGCCCCTCTCGCAATCGCCTCGTTGCCGAGAAGAAACACCCTCCTCCCAGGATCGTCGAGTATGACATCCTTTAACATGCTCTTAAAGCCGGGAACTCAGCTTTAAAAAATTAGCGTTTTATCAGGGACTCGAGTATGTCTCCGACGATCGTGCCCACGGCAAAGACCACACCGAAGTAAAGGGCCGCGAACATACCGACCAGGACGCCTGCAATTCCTCCAAGCAGAGGCAGGACTGGCAAGACAAGTGCCGCGGGAATCGTGAAGATGAAAAACGCCAGGGCTACGAGCAATCCGAACACAAATCCAATGATCAGCGACTTCCTGATAAGCCCGAGCCTGTCCTCCTTACCGGTATTCACAAAGCCGTACACCATGCCGAGCAGAAAGACGATGAATGTCAGACTCATAAAAGGATATGAGCGGGCAGGCTAAAAAACCTTAACCCTCCTCAGGGTTTATCCTCGTCGCCAGATAGATGAACGGTGTGTCGAGGATTGCGACGATGAATTTCATAACGTAGGATGTTATGAATATCTCCCAGATTCCCTGCCACCCGAGGTCGGCGAACAGCTGGGGGTTGAAGACCACGAAGAACAGCAGAGTGAACGTTGCGTTGTCTATCAGCTGAGAGACCAGGGTTGATGCGTTGTTTCTGAGCCAGAGGAACCTGCCCCTCGTCTTTTCCTTCCAGAAGTGGAATGCCCAGACGTCATGAAGCTGCGAAATCAGGTATGCAGTCAGGCTTGAAACTGTAACGCTGGGCATGAAGCCGAAGATCTGCCTCAGGGCAGGATCGAGGGTGTCTTCCGGGGCGGGTGTGAAGGCAAGGGTTATCTGCATTATCACCGTCGTCGCAATCAGCACTAAGAAGCCGACGAACACACCTCTCCTCGCAGCCTCCTTGCCGTACTTTTCTGCGAGAATGTCTGTAGCCAGAAACGTTGTGCCGTAGATTATGTTGCCCATCGCCGTGACGAGGCCGAAGAACTCGATCATCTTGGCGACCTGCACGTTTGCGAGTATAATTGCCATGCCTATCCACACGTAGAGCCCTGCCCTGCCGAAAAGCCTGTACATCAGTGTAATGGCCACAAAGCTGACGATGAGCAGTATGAACCACAGCACCTCGTTCGGGAGCATGTCTGCACTGGATGAGAACCTTTATTTAAATTTTGACCACCTGCAACCATGGACTTTCCCCTCTTCGCGCTCACAGTCGTCAGCATATCGCTGAGCGGGGTTCTCGCCCCCGGGCCTCTGCTTGCCGTCACGATTGCGGAGGGCAAGAGGAACAGGTTCGCAGGGCTCGAGGTCTCACTCGGCCACGCGATGATCGAGATCCCAATAATTCTTTCCCTCTACGCCTTCGGCAGGTTCGTGGAGCTCGGAGCGTGGAAGAGCGCAATCTCTCTCGCTGGCGGAGTTGTGATGTTTTACCTCGCTTACAGAGAGCTGAGAGGTGGCGGTGGGGAGGTGAAAATGAGGGGTGTGCTTTCGGGAGTGCTGATGAGCGCCCTCAACCCCTACTTCATCGTGTGGTGGCTCACCGTCGGACTGACCCTCGTGCTGCTCTCAATTGAGTTCGGCGTTGCCGGCCTCGTCGTTTTCATAATCCTGCACGAGGCCTGCGACTTCGGATGGCTCGGTTTCGTCTCTTACTTTTCAAAAAAACTCTCGGAGATCAGGGGACTGGAGAAGGCGCTGAGTTACGTGTCGTCAGCGATACTGATTATTTTCGGCACGTACTTCGTCGTAACTTCAATCAGCACGCTACATTTATATCTCTGAGATCACTTGCTATACCATGGCATTCAGCGAGAAGAACATAACCAGGATTATCGTCAGGGAGGCTGCGAAGGACTGGGAGAGGATCAGCGAGACCGATGTTGTCGTTGTCGGTGCGGGGCCTGCAGGACTGGCTGCGGCCCACTACCTGAGAGACTTTGGCTTCGACGTTGTGGTCTTCGAGAGGAGGCTCAGCTTTGGAGGTGGCATAGGCGGAGGTGGAATGCTATTCCACAAAATCGTCATCGAGGAAGAGGCTAAGGAGATAGCAGAAGAGTTCGGAATGAGACTCGAGGAGGTCGAGAGCGGGCTTTATGCGGTTGATTCGGCTGAGTTTCTCGCCAAACTCTCATACTACGCTGTTGAGAGTGGCGCGAAGGTCCTCCTCGGAGTCACGGTTGACGATGTGGTCTTCAGGCCCGACCCGCTTAGGATTTCAGGCGTGCTCGTCCAGTGGAGTGCGGTTCAGATTTCCGGCCTACACGTTGACCCCCTCATGGTCGAGAGCAGGGCCGTTGTCGATGCGACAGGCCATGACGCTGAGGTCATAAGCGTTGCCGCCCGGAAAATACCCGAACTCGACATATTCATCCACGGAGAGAAGTCTGCCTACAGCGAGATGAGCGAGAAGCTTGTCGTCGAGAAGACCGGAAAGGTCGCAGAAGGTCTTTACGCGGCTGGCATGGCGGTTTCAGCGGTCCACGGTCTGCCGAGGATGGGACCGATATTCGGCGGAATGCTGCTTTCCGGAAGAAAGGTGGCAGAGCAGATAATGTTCGACCTGAAGAAATGAGGTGCCAGATCTGCGGGATAAGAATAGCAAACCAGAGGTGCAGGAGGTGTGGGAGGGCGATCTGTCAGAGGTGCCACTTCCACCACGGCCTGTGCGTCGAGTGCAGAAAAGTGCTGAGGGAGTGAGGGCTGGAATCGCGCCCATTTTTTATTCTTTGGACCTGCCATACGGGCTGCCTGCCATTAAAAAAGCAAGACCTTGCAGAGCTAATTTTTATCGGGGTTGAGAATCCAGCTTTTAATCTCTCTCAGTCTGTCCTCCATCCACCCAACCATCACCCTCCCACCCTCCTTTCTCACAACTGTGAACTCCTTTAGAAAACCGCTGTGGGCAAAAAAGTTCCTCTTCTCCACCCTGCTCTTACAGAATTCTTTTCCGTGCTTTAAAATTCCGAGGATCTCCTGCTCACCATCCCCGAGCTTGTCAGCAAGGTCTACCACCTCCTCGATGTCCCTCTGCAGGAAGTACTCGTTCACGCCGAGTCCCAGGTGTCTGTTCCTGTAAACAACCGAGAATTTATCCAGTATCTCACCCACCTCCGGCTCG
This sequence comes from Geoglobus sp., assembly GCF_054018175.1. Lineage (NCBI taxonomy): Archaea > Methanobacteriati > Methanobacteriota > Archaeoglobi > Archaeoglobales > Archaeoglobaceae > Geoglobus > Geoglobus sp. The sequence continues at coordinate 3,050 of NZ_JBPLZQ010000090.1, read as the reverse complement.
TGAAGTGACTTTCTGAACTCTTTCAGACTCCTGAACATTGCAATCGCGTAGAAAATGCCGGACACATTGACTCCATCAACAGGAAACCGCTCCACAGTTTCACCGTCTCTGTATGGCTCCAGAAATTTTTCCACGAAATCCAGAATTCTGCGCTCCAGATCGTCCACGCTTACGTCCATCTTCAGGAGCTCGTAAAACGCGAGCGGAACGTTCAGCCTCACCGCATTGTACGCCAGCACAAGCTCCTCGTACATGCGTCTGAACTCCCTCTTAACTTCCGCGCTTCCCCTGTTTATCTCTGCAAGCTTCGTTTTCAGACTTTCAGGACATTTTCCCACCACCCTGTCGATGTTCGCCCCGGGAAGGGAGAAGAACGCCTTCACGTCCAGGGGCTGGATTTCGACCGCATAGTGCCAAACATCCCTTGTTACTGGAGGGGTGAACACCGCTTTCGCGCTGACGCCTGGCTGATCCTGAAGAATCCTCTCCATCTTCCTGTATGTGAGATACCTTTTCGTCGCCTCAAGCAGGCTGACCGGGTAAATGTTGAACCCCGTTGACAGGTCGATTAACAGATTTTCCGGCCTTCTCCTCAGGAGGTGGATGAGGATTGCCGTGGTGATTGTCTCGACACTCCCCCTGAAGTCGACCTCCTCACCCCCATTACTGTATCTGCCCACCGAGGGGATGATGACTGCCTCAAAATCTTCCACACCTCTATCGTTTAGCTTTCTGCAGAAGCTATCGAGATCTTCACCAAGCAGCATGCTTTCAGGTACGAAAACGACGAGTTCAGCAGCTCCACCTTCCTTTTTGAGATGTTTTCTGAGCGCATCAGAGCACAGGCAGGTTTTGTAACTATCTCCATCGATTATGAACTCCTTTTCCTGATACGATTCGGGTTTCCCGATTACCTGAAAAATGGTGGTCACCTGATCAACACCTCTGCAAACCTCTTACCGAACTCCGTAACCCGATACCTACTTCCGTACTTCTCTATCAGCCCGTGTCTCAACAGCAGCTCCCTCTCCGAGTACGTCAGGCTGTCCAGTTTGTCGTTGTACAGGATGTCCAGAAGCCTCTGCATGTGATCTCCGGGAATTGGGACCGTGGGGATTCTCACCACCCTGTAATCCCCGGGAAACATCAGCGCGTCGAAGTACCTTGCCTTCTCGCCGTAAATCCTCAGCCTCTCCTCCTCGCTCTCTGCCCTGTGAATCCTCTCGATGTCCTGCCTGAGGTTTTCCAGCATCTCGTTAACAACCTTCACGTCCGGAGAAACTACGTGGAAGACCCCGTCCACGTTCAGAAACTGGCCGAGGATCGCGAGAGTTATGCACATGTTCTTCCTGCCACCCGCAACGTTCAGGTAGACCACATCAGAGCCGAATTTCTCCTTCTGCCTCCTTATGACCCTCCCGGCAACTCGCATGAACTCGAAGTTCTGCTCCTCCGTGGTTATGTCCTCGAACGGAACCTCCACCTCGTGGACTCTCGTTCTGGGGTACCTGACCCTCATAGCTGTTTCAACGAGCGAGAAGCCCTGCTTCACCCTCTCGTCAGATGTGGTTATGACAACAAGATCCCTGACGTTTCCAACGTGATTGACGAAGGCCGTAACCACGGGAGGGCTCATTCCAAGCGGCGCTATCACGGCAACCTTCATTCCGAAAACCTCCACTCTCCACACCTGTGTGCTTCTTTAATAAAATTTCCGAAAGCTGTTAAGCTCCCTTACCCGCCCGAAAGCTCCTGTCAATCGGTATGCTGGAGGGGTGGTTGTTCTCTTTTTGAGATTCCGGAAAAGCGGGGATGGACTGAGGAGCAGCTCAGATTTCTCGTATTGTCGTTCTTCTCATGGAGTTAGACAGACCATTCAACTCCCCCGGCATTTCCCTAAACTCTTCAGGCTTTTTCAGGTTTTTGAGGCTTGCAGAAATCTTCCACCAGCCAGATAGGTTGCCTTTAGCATCAAAATCCCGCACGTTACAAAATTGTTACGGCTTTATAAAAACGAACAGGAACAAACCTCACTTCTTTCTCCTTCTTCTCAGATAAGGTCTGACGTAAACCCTTTTTCCGTTAATCCTGCGGTAATGACCTCTTACAAATGTGGCTTTTTCAGGAATTTTCACGAATTCAACTTCATCTGGTATAACTATCACTCCCTTATCCTCCTCGATAGCCTTTTCGGCAAGCTTGTTCAATCTCTCCAGTTCTTCCTTACTGATCATTGATTCACCTTCTGACTTTTTTTGTTATAATACTTTTTCTCGGCTGAGGTTGAGAGTCTGATTGTTTTCAATCGGAGAGTGGATCCTGAAATTTTCTCCAGGAATACTGTGATGTATTTCCCCGAATACGGATTCTGAGCTATGAACATGTAATCTGTGCCTCCAAGATGTAGCATTACAAACTTCTGGTTTAAAGCTTCCCTCGCTTCGGATAGCTTAACGTTCTCGTGTTTTAAAATGTGGCTCTCAATACCCTCATGGTAGAGAATACGAATTCTTCCAATTCTGATCTCTTTTGTGAATCTTTTACCCATAATGCTTCGTCCTCCTCTCTGTCTCACTGGCCCCGATTATCCTGAGATCGTTTGAATACTGATCGAATTCCAGCATATCATACTCCGCAACTCCCTGTTAAGCCTTTCGAACATCTGAGACATCCTCTAACTGATGTACCTGATATCCCGAAGGATCACGAACCCGAGAGGATGCGTGAGCCTGCTTCGACTCCATGGCAACTTGGGGAAATCCTGAATTCTCCGAGTGATGAAAATCAAGTTGATCCCCGAACTTCTCCCATGCCACCAGCTCTAAAGGCTCATCGGGAACGTGGAGAATTTCTGCAGGTTCTCCTTATGAGATTCCTTGAGTTCAGCAAACCATCAATAGAGTCTTTCCTCGTCAGTTGCCGTTCTCCTTATGAGATTCGCCTTAACACAGCAATTGGCTACTTGAAAGGTGAGCGGTTGCCGTTCTCCTTATGAGATTCTGGAGGTGTTCCCGCGCGAGGTTGTGGAGGTGGAGTTGCCGTCCTCCTTA
>NZ_JBPLZQ010000089.1:0-24685 GCF_054018175.1 Geoglobus sp. | reverse complement strand
CGTTTACAGGCTGAGGTTTTACAGCTCCTGAATGTCCTGCTGCGGCTCCTTCAATCGAATTTTTTCGCAATTTATTTATAACGATAAATTAGGAAAGTGCAGATTGAGGTTAAAAAATATTCGGAGGTAGATGCAGAATGGGGATTCTGGACTATGTTGTCCCAAAGGAAAGCTGGCCCGACATCGTCATTCCCGACGAGGTAAAAGCCTATATTGGTGAAAGGAAAGAGATAAACCTTGCAGAGGAGATTCTTGACAGAAACGTAAAGGAGGGCAGGGGCAGAAAGGTTGCGATATACTTCGAGGACAGGAGGGTGACCTACAGAGACCTCTACAGGCTGAGCAACATGATTGCAAACTTCCTGAAGAGCATAGGCATAGAGAAGTACGACAGGGTCGGTTTCAGAATGAGAAATATGCCCGAGGCAGTTGCGGTGAACTTCGGCATAATGAAGGCGGGTGCGATTCCGGTACCCCTGAATCCGATGTGGGCCAAGAAAGAGATCGTTCACGTGGCCAACAACGCCGAAATAAAGGCCATATTTGTCACCGGGGACGATAAGACCTTCAAGGCAGTCGAGGAGTCGGTGCCGGAGTTCAACACGGTGCAGAAGGTAATTGTCACTGAGAGAGAAGACCTCGAGGACCCGTTCGTGTCCTTTAACGAGGTTTACAAGGAGAGCGCCAAGTTCGATCCCGTACCTCTCGAAATTGGAACGCCAGCGGCAATCCTCTTCACCTCCGGAACTACCGGCCTGCCGAAGGGCTGTGTGCACTTCGTCGAGAACATCCTCTCAGCCGTTTACTTAGTTGGAAAGTACGTGTGGAAGCTCACGGAGGATGACGTTGTGGGTGGTCCAGCCCCAGTCAGCTTCGCAATGGGTTACGGGAACGGCTGCCTCATTCCGTACTTCCATGGGGCTGCGACGAGCATATGGCCTGGCTTCAGCGTCGAGAACTTCTTCCGCTTCGTTGATGAGCACGGCATAACCGTGTTCAGCTCCTTGCCAACAGCATACAGAATGATCCTCGCCAACCCGCAGCTCGATGAGTACATGCAGAAGTACGATCTTTCAAGCCTCAGGCTTTGCACGGGTGGTGGTGAGGCTCTCGGTGCTGAGACTGCAAAGAGGTGGCTCGAGAAGTTCGGCATGCCGATATACGAGTCTCTCGGTGCGACAGAGATGGTGCACATCTGTATAAGCAACACCGTGGCCCCAGAGCCGAGAGCTGGTAGCATTGGCTGGCCTGTGCCGGGATACGTGGCGAGGATAATAGACCCCGAGACAGGAGAGGAGTGCAAGCCAGGAGAGGTTGGAAACCTCTACATAAAGGGGCCCACAGGTATAAGGTACTGGAACCACCCGACGAGGCCGCTGGCCGAGAAGCAGAAGGAGAGCGTGAAGAACGGCTGGAATGTGCTTGGAGACTTCGTCAGGAAGGACGAAGACGGTTACATCTACTTCGTCTCGAGAGACGACGACCTGATCAAGTCGTCCGGATACAGAATCGGGCCAGACGAGATCGAGCAGCCACTCAGTCAGCATCCTGCGGTTAAGGAGTGCGCAGTGATAGGTGTGCCAGATCCCGAGGGAATCAGGGGACAGATCGTTAAGGCGGTTGTTGTCCTCAAGGAGGGCTATGAGCCAAGTGATGAGCTCAAGAAGGACATGCTGAAGTTCCTGGAACAGCACATCGCGAAGTACAAGCTTCCGAGGGTCATCGAGTTCAGGAGCGAGCCACTGCCGAGAACTGCAACAGGAAAGCTCCTGAGGAGGTTCCTGAAGGAGGAGAACAAGTAACCTTCAGATTTTTTCTTTTTCTTGTTCGCTATTGTCAGTGAATTTTTTCTGAATCTGTGGTTCTTTTCGTCAGTTGTCGTTTTCATGTTGCACAGTTGCGCAACTCACCAAATTCTATTTTACGTAAAATTTTATATGATTAATGGTGACAGATTGCGAAATATTTAAATAATACATGATTTTTGATTATCAATCGAGAAGGTTTTGGCAGGTGAGATGGATGGTAGAGGGAAGCGGAGTTAGTGATGAGAAGTTCCAGGAGTACTGGAGCAAAATGAAGGGACTGACCATAGTGATGCTGCTGCTCTGGACGATACCAGCGTTCTGGATGCACGTTCCAGTGGGGACAACGCAGAACATAAAAATCCTCGGAGGAATACCGCTCCACTGGTTCTTTGCTGGCTTTGTTGCAGTGGTTTTCGGAATTGCACTGATATTCATCTATGCCATAATAATGGACAAGTGGGATAGGGAAATTCTCGGGAAGTGAGGTGGTAGGATGGGCGTTTTTGATGAACCAAAAATAGCGATTCCGGCCATTTTCCTGATATACTTCATAGTTGTTGGAGCTCTGGCGGCAGCGGGCAACACCGAGATGGCTTCAGCAGTTGCTGTCTTTGGGTCTGTCATAATTTACGTGGTCGTCGCCCTCGTGATGAGGGCAGCAACGACAGAGGCGTTCTACGTTGCTGGAAGAGACATAGGGGCGCTGCCCATAGGTTCTTCGATCGCATCTAACTGGATGAGTGGTGCATCTTTCGTTTCGATGGCCGGAGCCATAGCCATTCTGGGGTATGACGGTCTACCATACATCATCGGATGGACTCTCGGTTACGTCATCGCAGCCGTTCTCATAGCGCCGTTCGTCAGAAGGTCTGGGACATTCACGGTTCCCGAGTTCATAGAGACCAGAGCCGCAAACTGGCCGGTTGCGAGGCTCATAGCTGTGCTGATGCTCTTCGTCGTCTCGTTCACGTATCTCGTTGCACAGCTCGTCGCCACTGGAGTTATCATCGGGAGATTCCTTGGAATACACGCGGTTGTTGGAGCGATGCTCGGTTCGCTGCTGGTCATTCTGTTCGCCGGAACCGGTGGATGGAGGAGCGTCGTCTGGGTCCAGGTCACCCAGTACTGGGTGCTGATCACTGCCTACTGGATCGGCTTCCTGCTTGCTGCCGCGAAAGCAGGGATATTCAAGCCGTGGCCACACATCGGCTATGGAGGCCTTCTCGCGAGCCTCGAGGCAAGAGAGACGGCATTTGGGCTTGCCCACTTCACCATGCCCTTCAAGACCTCGTTTGCAGGAGGTACAAACCTGCTCAACTGGCTCTTAGGTGCGTTAGCGTTAATGCTCGGAACGGTCGGGCTTCCGCACGTGCTGTCCCAGTTCTACCTGGTCAAGGATGTGAGAACTGCAAGATACGGAGTTGGATGGGGGCTGACCTTCATCGGTCTTCTCTACCTCACCGCTCCCGTTTACGCTATCCTTGCAAGGTACGCGTTCTCGCAGGCATGGGGCATGCCGATTGAGCAGGCCAAGCAGATAGGGTGGATCCAGAAGTGGCTTCCCACCGGCCTTGTGAAGGTGAGCGACCTCAACGGCAACGGAATCCTCGATCCCAAGGAGCTGGCGTTCCACAAGGACATAGTCGTCATAGGAATGCCCGACATGTGGGGCCTGGCATGGTGGGTTGCAGTCGTCGTCGCTGTCGGAGGTCTTGCAGCCGCTCTCAGCACAGCAAACGGTCTGATGATGGTCATGACTGTCGGAGCGACGAGGGACATCTACAAGAGGTTCATAAACCCCAACGTCTCTGAGGAGAGGGAGGTCTGGATTGGGAGGGCCATGCTCGTCGTGCTTGCGGTGATATCGGCCCTCGCCGGAGCGAGAGCTATACAGGACCCGACCTTCAGCAAGTACGTTGCACTGCTCGTCGGATGGGCGTTCGTCTTCGCATCGAGCCTCTTCACGCCGTCAATCATACTGGGCATCTTCTGGAAAGGGCTGAACAGGTACGGCATTGTCGCAGGAATGGTCGCTGGACTGCTGGTGTCGTTCCCGTACATTGCCGGAGTCGGACTCATGGGCATGTCGCCGATAGTCATAGCGGGCAGCAAGATAGGAACGATCGCCTGGGGTGTCGTCGGATTCCTCGTGCACCTGATCGTTGCAGTCGTGGTCTCTCTCGCTACTGGTGCAGAAGAGGCGAATCCACCAGAAACGATCGAGTTCGTGGACAGGATGAAGATCCCAGAGTAACCTCACCTTTTTTTTAACCAAAATTTTTTATTTTTGATTGTTAAAATTCACGACAATGTCAAATTTCAGGTCAGTCAGGGAATTCGTAAAGAAGGATCCGGTCACTGTTGACAGCACCGTCAGCATCAAAGAGGCCGCGAGAGTCATGGATGAGGAAAAGATTTCGAGCGTTGTTGTTATGAAGAATGGGAGGCCCTATGCGTTTTTCACCGAGTCTGATCTGAGAAGAGCAGTCGGGGAAAACATAGATCTCAGGAACAGCGTTGGTGACTACGCGAAAACCAGGCTTGTTGGAATCACATCGGACGCGACGATATTCGACGCACTTTCATTAATGGTTCAGCATGGAATCAAGCACCTCGGCGTTTTCGATGGCGGCACACTGGTGGGTGTGGTAACGCTCAGAGATATATCATTTGAACTCGGACCCAAGTACATCAAGTACACCGCCCGGATACATGGCGCAAACAGTGTCGAGGAGATCTCTCTTGCAATGGACAGTTTCAAGCGCGACCTCGAAGGAGAGGCTGCGAGGTATGTGGAACATCCGGAGGTGGTTGACCCATACGTCTTCTTTTCGGAGATCTCTCACGTTGTTGATGCCATGATAGTCACCGCCGCAAGGCTCGTGGGCATGCCCGGAAAGGGGTATGCCTATGCGATAACGGGAAGTGGTGGAAGGAGTGAGCAGTTTCTACTGACCGACAGAGACACAATGGCAGTTTACGAGGATGACAGTGTTCTGGAGTGGTTTTCAAGGCTTGAAGCCACGCTCGACGGGCTCGGCTTTCCCGGATGTGATCACGGTTACACCTCTGACAAATTCAACTTTCGTCGGTCGGAGCTCGAAAGTGTCTGCTCCGAGTGGTCCAGAAATGCGGAAAAAAATGTTGTGAACATCTCTCTTGTGGCCGATTCCAGGTTCCTCCTGGGTGAAAGGAAACTCATCGACGAGATGAAGGAATGCCTAGCGGAGAGGCTGTACAGAAACCGGTTCGTTGTGATCGCATCGTTGAGGTACAAACCTGCGCTAACGATACTGGGAGGGTTGAGGGAGATTTTTGACTACAAGGCAGGCGCCATTGCGCCCGTCGAGTACCCCGTCAGGGCTCTTGCAGTGACCAACGGACTGATTCACGTCAGCAATACGCTTGAGAGGATAAGGGCTCTTGTGGAGGAGGGACTGATTCCGGAAGACATGGGTGACGACCTCGAACACGCGTACACAATCCTGATGAGGCGAAAAATCTGGCTCCAGGCCCAGGGAAAGAAGAAGTTTCTGAGCACAGAGGTCAACCCAATGGAAAGGACCCTGATAAAAGATGCTCTAAAAACCGTCAGGAGGTTCCATGGCTACGTTGAGAGGAACTTTATTTGACTCAGAAAAGCATTCTCCTCCCAATCCTCACGAGGTCTATCACGCTCACGTTGTATTCATCGAGCTGTGAGAGCTGCCTGAGAAATATGTAAGCTGTTGAAAAAGCATCTCCCAATGCGGTGTGCCTGTGGAAGTTCCCGGCCCCGTATATCTTCAGCAGACTGTCGAAATCGAGCCTGAAGGTAACGGCAGACCCCCTTTTCTTTATGAGCCACGCCTCAATCTCAGCAACATCTACGTACCTTTCTATCCTGATCTTCCTTTTCAGTTTTCTCCTGAACGCGTTCCTCAGGAACTCGACGTCAACCCAAACCGCATACCCGACAACTATGGAGTTTCTCAGGATGTCTCCTATCCTGTCCGCGACATCTTCGAAACAGGGAGCGTTTTTGAGATCCCCTTCGGTTAGACCGTGGTACCTTATCGACTCTATCCTGAACTTTTCCGGCCTGATCAGCGTGAAAAACGCCTCGTCGATGTGTATTGTCATATCTCTCACGGGTATTGCAGCAAAAGAGATTATCTCGTCTTTTTTCGTGTTCAACCCGGTGGTTTCCAGGTCTATCACGCAGAACTCGGCATCGCTCAGGAGATCTACCATGTTTTCATCCTTTTCCTGAGTTCGTCCTGAAACTGCCTGAAAATCCCCACGGACTTTTTCAGAATCACCTCATCAACCTTGTCCATTTTTCCGAAAAGCTCTTTTCTCAGTCTGATCATCCTCACGGCAGAGTAAGCTTCGGCAACGTTTTCAGAAGTGCTATCAGAAACGTCGATCTCCCGTATTCTTTCCAGAGTGCTCTTAGCGGTGAAATCCATGTTCACGATTGCACAGTACCTTGCAATTCTGCACACAAGTCTGTCGCAGTTTTCCACGGTGACTCTTTCCCTCAGATCTTTTTTGAGATTTTCCAGTATCCCTTCCCTGCTTTCTTTCAGCATGTTCTCCAGCTCTTCCCTGAAATCTACATACGTTGCTCCGTCCCCGTGGATGTACCTCGAGTCCGCAAGTGCAGCAAGGCCTTCGGGACTCTTGGCAAGATCTCTGAACCTTGTGACGGAGATGAAATGGTGGGATTGCAGCTCTCCAACAGCGCCTTCTATCAGTACGAGTTCGTACCTTATCGGAACTTTCACCTCTCTCCTCCCGAAGCTCCCGATGATTGCTGCAGTGAAATCTTCACCTGCACTTTCCACGAGCTTTCTGAGGATCTGGTCGAGAATTGGGACGTAGATCGACGAGATGGTGTTGTAGTCGAGCCCTGACTTGACCATGTTCTTCATAGATCCCACGATTTCGTTCAGCAGGTCTCCAATCCTTCCGGGCTCGTCTGCCTTTTTCACTAGTTTCGGGTAATTCAGCAGGGACGTCTGAGGCTCGAACTTTCTTATCAGGTCCTTTATCGTGACGACTCCTACGAGCCTCCCGTTCTCGGCTACGGCCAGATGATTCACCGCATTTTCAATGAACTTTATGTAGGCATCCAGGAGTGATGCTGACACGTCCACAGCCTTAACGGGCCGGCTCATGACGGAGTCCGCCCTCTCCTCAAGCCTACCACCTCTTGCCAGAGATCTTATGACGTCCGTGTGGGTAATTATCCCGAGGGGGTTCCCCCTCTGGTTTACCACAACGACGCTGCCAACACTTTCCCTGTCCATGAGCTCTATAACGTCCTTCAGCGAGGAATCTGGAGAACAGGTCACTGGTTTTTTGCTCAGAATCTCCGATACCTTTCTCGAGAAAACGCTTATCAGCTCATCCTCCTCTGAGTGGAAGAGCTCGCTGAATCGCATCGTGAGGAGCTTGTTCACGAACTCTCTGAACTCGTCGTTTCTTTCCATCAGCTCCCGAATTTCCTTGGATCTGAACTCGAAGCAAATCGTGTCTGTTATTGCTCTCGCCTCGAACTCGGTTTTCTCCCTCTTTATCGCTGATATCAGGCCCGTGAACTCGTTCTTTCCCACAACCTCTATCAGCTCGTCCCCATCGAAAAGTCCTAGTTCTCCGTCTCTAACTAAGTACACCCTATCAAGCACCTTGTTCCTCTTGAACACGGTCTTCCCGGTTTTGTAAAGAGACACGTGCATCCTGCTGACTAGTTCCTCTACCTCTTCCTCCGACAGGAGGCTGAATGGTTTGATCCTCGAAATGTACTCAACCGGTGGTAGCATCAGAGAAATCAATTATTTAACATTATAAAAGCGTGTCTCTTTTTTCCAAAACCTTAAAAATTCGGAGAACTTTACAAGATATCAAATGCCCTATACAACGTCACAGAAGGAATTCAGAGTTCTCGCGGCACTGGTAGTTCTGCTCGCGATCTCATTTCTTCTCAGCCTGAGCTATGGATCCTCGGGTTTCGTCTTTTCAATTCATGATTTTCAGGACAAAATTTTTGATTACAGGCTGAAGAGAACTCTGCTCTCGGCAATCGTCGGAGCATCTCTCGCGTCCGCAGGCTGTGCGATGCAGTCTCTCTTCAGAAACCCTCTCGCCGATCCGTACATCATAGGTGTTTCGAGCGGAGCAAGTGCTGGAGCGAGCATAGCAATAGTTCTCGGACTGGCGAACTCTTCCCTGTCTCTCATGCTGTTTGCCTTCGTGAGCTCTATAATAACGGTTTACGTGGTTTACAGAATTGGCGGCAACACCACGAGCTCTTTGCTTCTTTCCGGAATAGCTGTAGCTACCTTTCTAACAGGGGTGACGTCTTTTCTGATTTACATTGCCGGAGAAAGCATGCACAGGGTTATCTTCTGGATCATGGGTGGATTCTGGACTGCCAGCTGGGTCAAGGTTGAACTGACACTTTTCTCGGCCGTGATTGGGGTGAGTCTCCTGTACGTATTTGCTTGGAGACTCAACGCTCTGCTGATGGGAGAGGAACATGCCGAGAGTGTTGGCATAGACGTTACGAAATTCAGGGCAGCCGTTGTAGCAATTGCATCTCTTCTCACAGCTTCAGCAGTCTCTGTTAGTGGCGTTATAGGCTTCGTCGGGCTCATAATTCCACACACGATGAGGATGCTCCTCGGATTTGACAACAGAGTTCTGATACCTTTTTCAGTTCTCTTTGCCATGGGGTTCATGCCCCTTGTTGATCTCGTGGCGAGAATAATTGTGCCCGGGGAGCTTCCTGTTGGCATAATAACCTCCATGCTCGGAGCACCGTTTTTCATCTATTTGCTGAGGAGGGGGACAGGCTTTGGCACTTGAGGTCAGAGATGTCCGGGTCGTCCTTGGTGGTGCTGAGATCATTGGAAAAATACGGCTTCAGCTTAGAAAAGGGGAGCTTGTGGCACTTCTCGGCCCTAACGGGAGTGGAAAATCAACACTGATGAAGACGATTTACGGGATTCTCAGGCCCACCGGTGGTGTGGTTTACATCGATGGAAGAGAACTGCCCTCACTTGAGAGAAGGGATATTGCGAAGCATTTGGGATATCTTCCTCAGGAAAGCGAATCCGCCGGGTTGAGAGTTCTGGACGTGGTCCTCTTTGGAAGACTCCCTTACTCTCACTTTTCGCCTGGAAGAGATGATTACGAGCGAGCAGTAAGGGCTCTGAAACTTGTCGGGATGGAAGAATATGCTCGGAGAAACTTCTACGAGCTGAGTGGTGGTGAGAAGCAGAAGGTGCTGCTGGCGAGAATATTCTGCCAGGAAACCGAATATCTTTTACTGGACGAGCCGACGTCTCACCTCGATATAAAAAGCCAGGTAGAGGTCATGGAGATCGTCAGGAAGCTCGTGGATTCGGGTAAGGGGGCTCTGGTCGCCATGCATGATGTCAATCTCGCGGCCATGTTCTCTGACAGGGTGGTCATGCTCAAGGATGGTAAAGTTGTGGTTGATGGTAAAACCCAAGAGGTGCTGACACCCGAGAACATAGAGGCCGTTTACGGCATAGGAGTTGAAGTGGTGCGGCACAACGGAAGCATAGTGGTTGTCCCAAAGCTGAAGTAATCATACATAATCCTGCATGACGTGCTCGAAGTACTCGCATCCGTTCTCTTTCAGACATCCCCAGTCCACACACCATGAGTAATGCTTGCACTGCCTGCAGTCTCTCATGACTGCCTTGCCAACTGAAAAATTTAAAGTTTTTTTGATTGTCTGTAAGGTGAATTGGATAAAGTTATATAATCGTGCGGGCGACAATCGAGGGGTGAGAGTGTGAGGGTCAGATTGGTGTCAGTTTTGCTTGTAATTCTTGCGTTAATTCTTTCGGGCTGTACAGCAGATAATCAGCAGAAGATATCGACAACACCGGAAAAGTCTCCTGCTGAAACACCAACGCCGATAAAAACACAGATCAGCGAAAAAACTGCTGGTAAGAGAATCGTTGACGACTTTGGGTATGAGGTGACGATAAACGAAACCCCGAAAAGGATAGTTTCACTCGCGCCAAGCAACACCGAAATACTCTTTGCGATAGGTGCTGGAGACAGGGTCGTCGGAGTCACAGATTACTGCAACTTTCCTCCGGAGGTAGTGGAGCTGAAGAAGCAGGGGAAGCTTGTTAGCGTCGGCGGATTCTCTACCGTGGACGTTGAGAAGGTGCTTTCACTTGATCCGGATCTCGTAGTCGCGAGTTTTGGGAACGGGGAGGAGGTGGTTGACATACTTAGAGAGTATAACATCACCGTAATTGCGACAAACCCTAAGGACATCGAGGATGTCGAGAGGGACATTCTGATGATCGGAAAGGCCGTTGGTGAGGAAGAAAACGCAACAAGGCTCGTTCAGTGGATGGACGAAAGGGTGAACGAGATCAGAGAGAAGGCAGAGACTTACGAGAGGAGACCAAAAGTTGCTCACATTCTCTGGAACGATCCGATTTACGTGAGCGGAAATTCCACGTTTACGGACAATCTTATCGAGATCGCCGGTGGTGTGAATGCCTTCGACGACATAGACGGATGGGGAATCGTGAGCTACGAGGACCTGGTGTCGAGGAATCCCGACATAATAATCGTTAACAGCGGTTCCGGCATGGGAGGAGAGGGAGACATGCTTTACAGGTGGGTCACTAAGGAGTTTCCGGACATCAGTGCAGTCAGGAACGGCAGCGTTTACATGATTGACTCGGACATAATATCTCGGCCATCATACCGGCTTGTATACGCTCTGGAGAACATCTCGGCCTGGATTGATGAGTGGGAGGGTCGCTGAACAAAAGCAAACTTTATTAAATTTTTTATCATGTTACAGGCCATGGTAAAGCACCTGATCTCGGTATCCGACCTCACAAAGGAGGAAATCCTCGACCTGATTGAGCTCGCAGAAAAACTGAAAGATGAACGCAACAGAGGAGTTTTCAGAGACTACCTGAAGAACAGGAGTCTCGCGATGGTTTTCGAACTGCCCTCAACAAGAACGAGGGTGAGCTTTGAAGTTGCGATGACTGAACTGGGAGGTCATGCCCTCTATCTTGGCTGGAATGATCTTCAGCTCGGCAGAGGAGAGACGATTGCAGACACTGCGAGAGTACTGTCGAGATACGTCTCGGCCGTAATGGCGAGAGTTAGAAGCCACGAAACGGTGGTTGAGCTCGCCAGACACAGCGAAGTGCCGGTTATAAATGGCCTGAGCAATCTCGAGCATCCATGTCAGACTCTCGCGGACCTTTTAACCATAAAGGAGAAAAAGGGGACTCTGGATGTAAAACTTGCGTGGGTTGGTGACGGAAACAACGTCTGCAACTCGATGATACTTGCTGCGGCAATTCTCGGTTTCGAAATTGCCGTTGCCACACCAAAAGGTTTTGAACCGAGTGAGGGTATAGTGAGTTGGGCTCTCGAAAGGGGGGCAAGCGTTGAGATTACAAACGATCCTGGAAATGCTGTGAGAGACGCGGATGTTATATACACTGACGTCTGGACATCCATGGGTCAGGAAAGCGAGAGGGACGAGAGGCTTAGGGTGTTCAGACCTTATCAGGTGAATTCGAGGCTGGTTGAAATGGCTAAAGAAGACGTGATCGTGATGCACTGCCTTCCGGCCCACAGGGGAGAGGAGATAACTGACGACGTTATTGACGGGAGCCATTCGGTGGTGTTTGATCAGGCTGAAAACAGGCTTCACGCTCAGAAAGCCGTCTTGCTGAGGCTGATATCATGATGTGGGATCGGGTTGCGGACAGGATATGTGATTTCATAAGGAAGAAGGTCGAGCTCGCAAACGCCGATGGTGTGGTTGTGGGAATAAGCGGTGGTGTGGATAGCGCCACAGTGGCCTTTCTGTGCGTGAGGGCTCTTGGCAGCGAGAGGGTGTTTGCAACAATCATGCCTGAAATCGGCGTGACGACGGAGGAGGACATAAGGGATGCGAGGCTGGTGTGCGAGACTCTCGGGATAGAGCATGCGTATGTGGAAATCAATTCTGTTCTGGAGAGCTTTTCTAGGATCTTCGGTGAATCTGATTCTCTTGCATTTGCGAACGTAAAGCCGAGAGTCAGGATGATAATCAACTATTACTACGCCAACAGGCTTAACAGGCTTGTAGCCGGGACGGGGAACAAAAGCGAGCTGAAAGTGGGGTACTTCACCAAGTACGGAGATGGTGGTGTGGATTTCCTGCCAATAGGCGATCTTTACAAGACCGAGGTGTTTGAGCTGGCGAGGCACCTTGGAGTGCCGGAGAGCATAATCCTCAAGAAACCGTCAGCGAGACTCTGGAAGGGTCAGACTGATGAGGACGAGATGGGGATAAGCTACCAGAAACTCGATGCAATTCTCAAGGGCATCGAGATGGGGATGACCAAGGCAGAGATGGTCGAGAAGCTCGGCGTATCTGAAGATGACGTTGAGAGGGTAGTTGCAATGGTGGAAAAAAGCAGGCACAAGAGGGAGCTTCCGCCAATAGCTCCCGTGAGAGGGTTACTCGACCTCTAAAGCTTTTCTGAACACGTCTTCGTGCTCTTCAGGATTTACGAGCAGCTCCAGTGTTTCGGGTTCCTGGATTAGCGAGTACATTTCTCCCTCAACTCTGAAAATTTTCGCAGCACCGCTTCTCGCCTCTCTGACTTCAGGAAGCCTTCTGTAGTTCCTGTTCTCAACCCACCCCCTCTTGGTCAGGTAGTATCCTGCGCCCCTCAGCCTTGCGTACGGTTCGTACACTGACTGAAAGTCTCTGCAGACCCAGTTAGAGGTCATGAGGACGTCGTCACCCGTGTTTACCATTACATGGCCGTAACCAGGTGGAACGAGTATTAGGTCCCCCTCTCTTGCCCTGACGAACACGAAGTCGTGGAGTTCGTCCTCTCTTTCCCCCATCTTCTGGAGTATGAACACGACCTCACCCTTTATGACCTGGTACAGTTCCGGGTAGCTGATTTTCACGTGTACGGGGTGGTAGTGGCCATAAGTCTTTATGTACTCGTCTCCAATGGTTGCGGGAGGGATCACTGTGTAGTCGTACCTCAATCCGAGCTCCCTGATCCTCTCTCTGTCCTCCTCGCTCGCGGCGCAGTCTCTGTACATGTAGTACGCTGGAAAGTTTTCTCTGAGTTCGTGTGGCTGGTACAGGACGGGTTTTAAATCCTCTGCGAACCTGATCGCCGGTGTCGCCTTATCAAAATCGATGAGGGGCTCCATGGGAATTTTATACGGTGATTCTCATATTATAATCTTTCCCCGGGGAGTCCAGCTATTGGTCTCGAACTCACAAGTGCGAAATCTTAAACAATAAATAAGTGCAATCTTTAACAATGCCAATCACGCCAATGGAGATTTACAAGCTGTTGCCGAAAACGAACTGCAAGAAATGCGGAGAACAGACGTGCATGGCATTTGCGTTCAAAGTAGTCAACAGGGAAAGGGAGATCGAAGAGTGCACACCTCTTTTTGAGGACGCAAAGTATGCCAAGCAGAAGGAAGAGCTCCAGAAACTTCTTGAGCCTCTGAAAGAGGCAACAGAGACTGGACTGATTGTGGATGAGTCCAAATGCTCCGGGTGTGCAAACTGCATCGTCGTGTGTCCTGTTCATGCGGCCGATGATCCCTACGGCTCCGGGAGCGGTTACGGGCCGAAGATAGAGGACCCCATATACAGGCTCGAAAACGGCGTTCTGAAGGTCATCAACATGCAGAAGTGCAGGAGATACGGGAAGAACAGGGTGCTGTGTGTGGCGTGCAGGGAGAACTGCCCGAGTGATGCTATAAGCTTTCTGGAGGGATAGTCATGCCGGTAACATGTGCTGGTTGTTCGTGTCTCTGTGATGACATTGAGGTTAAGGTGGAGGGTGGCAGGATCACCCACGTCCTGCATGCCTGCAGGAGAGGAGCCGGGATATTCCTGAATCACGCAGCATCGAGGGCTAAGCCGAAGGTTGATGGGCGGGAAGTGGACTTTGACACAGCCCTTGACAGAGCTCGTGAGCTCATACAGGAGTCTGATAACCTTGCAATCTATGGCCTCGACACGACAACTCTTGAGGCACAGAAGCTTGCCATAGAGCTTGCCGAGAAGAAAGAAGCATACATTGATGACAACTCAACGTTCTGCCTCGGGGACTTCGTGGAGATGGTTTTGAAAGGGGAGCTGCCGAGCACGACGCTTGAGGAGGTGAAGAACAACGCGTACGTAATAGTTTACTGGGGAGTGGATCCGTACCACAGCCTGTCGAGGCACATGTCCCGCTACACTTACTACCCGAGGGGTGGAAAGAGGCAGCGCGGATACGAGGAGGACAGGTTCCTGGTTGTTATAGACGTCAGGAAAACCCACACCGCGAAGCTCGCCAAGAAGAATGCAAGGTTCTTTGAGGTGAAGGACGATCTCGAGATTGTTCAGGCGTTCAGCCAGGCTCTTGAAGGAAGGGCACCGTCAATATACACGAGCGACATACCGAGGGTTCTGAAGGAGATGGAAAAAGCCGATTTCAACGTAATATTTGGAGGACTCGGACTCAAATACGGGCTCAGGGGAAATTATGAGCCATTCAAGGACATGGTCAGGAAAATGAATGAGAAGACCAATGTTTACTTCATTCCCGCTGGGTGTCACCCCAACATGAGGGGCTTCAACGAGCTGATGTATGAGAAAACAGGTCACATAAACAGGTACAGCTTCAGGGAACAGAAGTCATCTGACGACTTCGCTTTCTATAAGCTGCTGGAAAATGACGCTGTAGACACGGCCCTAATAATCGGCACCGATCCGCTGAACTCTCTGCCTCTCAATTACGCGAAAAAGCTGGCGAAGATAAACACAATTGTTGTCGATCCAAGGATGACCTTTACAGGAGAAATTGCGAAAGTCGTTCTCCCGTCGTCAATTGCAGGCGTTGAGGCTGCAGGAACAATGGTGAGGATAGATGGCGTGGAAGTTAAACTGGAGCCTGCAATCGAAAGTGATCTGAACGACGAGAAGATTCTCAGAAAACTTCTGGAGGTGGTGTGATGCCGCTTCAGTTTTCCAAGTTTCTCAAAAAGATAACCGTGGAGGTTGTGGTCGGAAGGTGGAGCTTTCAGGTGGAGGCAGTGGATAAGGGAAAGTTCACCGAAGAGTTCGTGGAAAAGTCGGCGGTAATCTACTTTACGGAGGACTTTGCCAAGAGCAACGGCCTCAAGGAAGGTGACGTGGTCAGGGTGACGAGCAGAGGGAGGAGTGTAAATCTCAGGGTCGGCATATCCGATGTCGCTCCATCGGGTGGCGCTTTCATGCCGAACAGCATATACACTTCCTACCTGACCGACTTCGACGGGTTCAAGAGGTTCAGCGCTACAGTTGAACCTGTCAGCGGAGAGAGTGTTACCAGACCAGAAGAAATTATGCAAAGCGTGTTAAGCGATTCTTAATTATTTATTAACGCTATCCAAAATAGGTAATGTTTTATAGTTGTATAGAGGGGAGTTTAATTCAAATGCAGGGTCGAGAGGAGTTTGAAAGAATTAAGTACCTGGATGTTAAATTTAACGGAAATTTGGTTTTCGATTTAAGAGGTGGTATGGTATGGCATTCGAACTGAAAAAAGGTTTGTTCGCAATTGATGAGATGCGGAACGTAAGCATAAAAATCGGAAAGGTAATTGACGAGGCAGAGGAATGGGACGAACCAATGGGCCCGACACCAAAGCCTGGGATTCTCGAGCTGAGAAAGTGGGACCACAAGCTGCTTGACAGGTTCGAGCCCTTCTACGCCCCGATGTCTGACTACTGCAACCTCTGTACGATGGGGCCGTGTGACCTGTCGATGAACAAGAAGGGTGCGTGTGGTATTGACCTTAAAACAGCAAAGGCGAGGCTTGTTACCATCGCCTGCTGTATAGGAACCGCGTCACACGGCGGTCATGCGAGACACCTGCTTGATCACTTGATCGAAGAATATGGTGAGGATCTCCCGATTGACCTTGGTGGGGATGTTAACGTTGAGGCGCCAATAATAAGGACTGTCGTTGGGATTAAACCGAAGACGCTTGGAGATCTGAGAGAGGCTATGGAATGGGCTGAGAGAGAGCTGATGAGAGTTCTTCATGCCACACACATCGGAAATGAAGAGGATCTGAGGGACTATGAGAGCAAGGCAATGCATGTGAGCATGGTTGACCACGTTGTGATGGAAATCGCAGACATAGCTCAAATTGTGGCATACAACATGCCAAAGGCTGAGCCGAACACACCTCTTGTAGACACAGGATTTGGCATTGTGGATAAGAGCAAGCCAGTAATCGTCGTTGTTGGACACAATGTGCTTTACTCAAAGCCGATTCTCGATTACCTTGAAGAGATGGGCAGAGTTGATGATTTTGAAATTGCAGGACTTTGCTGTACGACCCACGACATGGCGAGAGTTAATGGCAAGGCAATGTCTAAGATCTTCGGTCCAATCAGCTACCAGCTCAGGGTTATAAGGGCAGGTCTTCCGGACGTGATGATCAGCGATGAGCAGTGTATAAGGGCAGACCTCCTGCAGGCGTGCCAGGCGATGGGTATACCGCTCATAGCGACAAGCGACGCTGCTGTGAGAGGATTGCCGGACGTCAGCGACTGGCCTGTTGAGAAGATCGTTGATGCTCTTGTCAGCGGAAAGCTGCCGGGTGTGTTCCTGCCCGTTCCTGAGAAGGTCGGACAGGTGGCACCGCTTGTTGCGGAGGCGATATTCAAGAAGCACGGTGGGGAGAGGAAGTACAGGTTCTTCAAGAGTGATGAGGAACTCTGGGAGGAGATCAACAAATGTACGCAGTGCATGAACTGTGTGTTCACCTGCCCGCACAACCTGAGAATCGATCAGGGAATGGCGCACGCACAGAAGACCAAAGATCTCGGCAAGCTTGCCATACTTGAGGAGCAGTGCCTCGCATGCGGCAAATGTGAGCAGGCATGTCCGAAGAACATCAAGATAATCAATGTAATAATGGCAAGCAACTTCGAGAGGCTTTACAACAAGACTGGAAAGACAAGGGTTGGTAGGGGACCGGTGCAGGACACAGAGATCAGAAACGTCGGTCAACCTATTGTTATGGGTCAGATTCCTGGAGTTATCGCTGCTGTGGGATGTATAAACTTCCCAGACGAGATGGCGTCAATTAGGGAGATCCTTGAGGAGTTCCTGAGGAGGAAGTACATCGTCGTCACTTCTGGATGCCATGCGATGGACATTGGAATGCTCAAGGATGAGGAGGGCCAGACACTATTTGAGAAGTATCCGGGCAACTTTGATGCTGGTGGCCTTGCGAACATGGGTAGCTGTGTTGCCAACAGCCACATTGCCGGAGCAGCCATCAAGATCGCCAACATCTTCGCCATGAGGCCACTCAGGGGTAACTATGCTGAGATCGCTGACTACGTGCTTAACAGAGTTGGTGCTGTCGGTTTCAGCTGGGGACCGTACAGCCACAAGGCTGCGGCAATTGCAACGGGATTCAACAGGCTTGGAGTTCCGGTCGTTGTTGGACCGCACGGCACAAAATACAGGAGGGCATACATTGGCAAGTACTTCAAGCCTGAGAAGTGGTGGGTATATGACATCAAGACAAAGAGCAAGATGAACATCGAGCCCGCGCCAGATACACTGCTGGTTGCCGTTGAGACGAAGGAAGAGGCGATTGTACACCTCGCAAGACTAACGATCAGACCAAACGACACAAGCCTTGGAAGGCAGATAAAGCTCACCCACTACCTCGAGCTGAGCCAGAAGTACCTTGGAGCACTGCCAGACGACTGGCCGATTTACGTGAGGAGCGAAGCAGACCTGCCGCTGAAGATGAAGGACGAGCTGCTGCACATACTTGAGAGTGAGTACGGATGGAAGATCGACTGGAACAAGAAGAAGATACTTGAAGGGCCTATCAGGGGCTTTGATGCTGGTTTCAACCCGACCCTCGTTGAGGAGGTTTACGAGAAGTATGCGGGCGAAAAGCCCCCACAGTAATATTTTTTGGAGGTGTAACTGATGGCGGTTAAGAAAGAGGAAAAGTATCCAGTTGCAAGGAGGTATCAGGTTGCAGACATCCAGGTAAGCAGGGAGGCCACACCCGTAAAGCCGAGCGTTGTGGTAAATCTGGTCAAAAAGGCCAAGCATCCTGTGCTCGTTACAGGCGGACAGCTCTTGAAGGATGAAAAGCTTGTGGAGTATGCTGTCAAGTTCTACGAGAAAGGAATTCCAATAATTGCCACTGGCGGATCAAGCAAGCCACTTATTGAGAGGGGCGTAAAGCCACAGTCGGCGGTATTCACACTGCACTATGTGACTCAGTTCATGCTTGACGAGGAGTGGCAGGGCTTTGATGGCAAGGGCAACTATGATGTCGTGCTGTATCTCGGCTTCCTGCCGTACTACCTGTCGAGAATGCTCTCCGCCCTGAAGCACTTCTCCAAGATAACGACAATTAGCCTCGACGAGTTCTATCAGCCACACGCGAAGTTCAGCTTCACGAACCTAACCGCGAATAAGGAGATGCACTATCAGATGCTCGAGGAGGTTATTAACGGGCTTTAGAGGAGGTGATAACGATGGTTGAGAGGAAGAGGATTGAGATTCCGGAGGGTGTTAAGGTTAAGGAGAGTGTAGGTGAGGAGGCAGAGTTCCCGTTTGACATCTCCCCGATGTACGAGGGAGAGAGGGTCAGGAAGGGAGACATGTATGTTGAGCTTGGCGGTACATCTCAGCCTGGCTTTGAGCTCGTTCTTGCCCTACCGGAGGACCAGGTAGAGGACATGAAGGTTACGCTTGTAGGCCCAGACCTCGACGAGATGGAGGAGGGTAAGGCGTATCCATACGCAATGATCTACTACATAGCCGGCAGCCAGGTGGAGCAGGACCTCGAACCAGTCATCGAGAGGAGGAACCACGATTTCCAGAACTACATAGAGGGCTACATGCACCTGAACCAGAGGTACGACATCTGGATCAGGATCAGCAAGGGAGCGGTTAAGAAGGGGCTCAAGAGTCTCATTGAGATTGCAAAGGCGACCATGATGCTGTTCAAGAACGAGCTGCCGTTTATCGAGAAGATTGAGGCTGTTTACATAACCGACAAGGATCTGGTCGAGAAAGTCCTCAATGAGATTGCGATGCCAATTTACGATGAGAGAGATGCGAGAGTCGAGAGCCTGCACGACGAGGATGTTGATGAGTTCTACTCCTGCACGCTCTGTCAGAGCTTTGCTCCCACAAACGTGTGTGTCGTCAGCCCGGACAGGCCATCGCTCTGCGGTGCCATAAGCTGGTTCGACGGCAGGGCTGCGGCGAGAGTTGATCCAGAGGGACCGAACAAGGCGATTCCGAAGGGAGATGTCGTTGACCCGATTGGTGGTGAGTACACGGGAGTGAACGAGTTCGCCAAGGAGGAGAGCGGTGGAGAGTACGACAGGATAAAGCTCCACAGCTTCTTCGAGTACCCGCACACGTCTTGCGGATGCTTCGAGGTCATCGGCTTTTACATGCCTGAAGTCGACGGAATCGGCTGGGTGCACAGAGGTTATCCAGAGCCCGCGCCGAACGGCCTCACCTTCTCGACGATGGCCGGACAGACTGGTGGAGGTAAGCAGGTCATAGGATTCCTCGGCATCGGTATAAGCTACTTCAGGAGCAAGAAGTTCATACAGGCCGACGGTGGCTGGTACAGGACTGTCTGGATGCCCAAAGAGCTCAAGCAGAGGGTTGAGAAGTACATACCGGAGGACGTTAGGGATAAGATAGCAACAGAAGAAGACGCAAAGACGATCGAGGAGCTCAAGGAGTTCCTGAAGAAGGTTGATCATCCAGTCGTCACGGGAGTTGTGAGGCCGGTTGACGGCAAGAAGATCACAGAGGGATGGGTTGAAGAGGAAGAAGAGGTAGAGGAAGAGGTTGCTGAGGAGGCTGCGGTTGAAGAAGCACCTGCTGCAGAGCAGCCGGCAGTCCAGCAGGTACAGCCAGCGCAGATGGCAGTGCCGATGCAGATGCCACAGCTTCCGGCGTTCCAGATGCCGCAGATTCAGGTGCCTGCTCAGCCAGCCACGGCGGGCATCAAGCTGATAATCAAGGACGCCAAGATCTACATAGATAAGGTCATAGTGAAGAGCGAAGAGAAGAAGGGTGGAAAGTGATGCCGGAGAAGGAAAAGAAGCAGGAGGAGCCAAAATTTATTAAAATCACCCTTAAAGGCGCGGAAATCAGGATTAGCGAGATGATAATTGAGGAGTAGCCATGACAGTGGTTGCAGTAACTGGCAAGGGAGGAACGGGAAAGACAATACTCTCCGCCCTTTTAATCCATTTTATTTCTCAGAAAACCACCAGCGTTCTCGCCGTAGATGCCGATCCCGACAGCAATCTGCCTGATGCGCTTGGGGTTGCAGAGCTGGTTGAAAAAACGCTTGGAGATATCAGAGAGGTGTTTCAGGTTAGCAGGGACGAGATGGGGACCACAAACAAGGAGCAGTGGCTCGAAGGAAAGATATATGGTGAAGCCATCTGCGAGTGCGACAGTTTTGATCTCATCGTCATGGGGAGGCCTGAAGGCGAGGGGTGCTACTGCTACGCCAACAACCTGCTGAGGGGAGTTCTCAGGAGGTTGATGAGGCACTACGAGTACATTATCATAGACAGCGAGGCAGGACTGGAGCACTTCAGCAGGAAGACCATAGACAGCGCAGATTACATAATCGTCGTCACGGACATGTCAAAGAAGGGACTTGCAACTGCCAAGAGGATAAAGGAGCTCAGTGAAGAGCTGGACCTCGGTTTCAAAGACATATTCCTTGTGGGGAACAGGATTGCAAACAGGGAGGCCGAGGAGGTCATCAGGAAGTTTGCCGATGAGATTGGAATGAAGGTCCTTGACTTCCTGCCGTACGATGAGACCATTGCCGAGCTCGATCTCAGGGGAGAGCCTGTGATAAACCTGCCCGAATCTTCCGAATACTACCAGAAAGCCAAAAAAAT
Organism: Geoglobus sp.; assembly: GCF_054018175.1. Lineage (NCBI taxonomy): Archaea > Methanobacteriati > Methanobacteriota > Archaeoglobi > Archaeoglobales > Archaeoglobaceae > Geoglobus > Geoglobus sp. The sequence goes on along the minus strand of NZ_JBPLZQ010000089.1, from coordinate 3,872 downwards.
TGCAGATATGATTATTGAGCTTCATGCTGAGTCTGTTTCAAAATAATTTTTGGAGGTGTGGAGATGGCAAAGAAGTTCACCCTTGAGGAATTTTTTGAGACGCTTAAGAAGTACAACGTTGAGGAGCTTGAGGGGGTAAGGATTGAAGGAGACCTCGAAATCGAAATTGAGCCCGGAAGCGGTGTGGATGCGAACCTGATTCAGGCTCTTGCTGCTCTGGCAGGATACACGCAGCTGATACAGGAGTTTGGAAACTTCATATACCACGCGAACATGGCCCTCACGTACCTGCAGAGACTTTCTGCTGCCCTCGGAATTCAGACGCCGATCGGGGCTCCTGCCATCCAGCAGCCTGCTGTTTCGCAGGCAGTTCCGGAGGTCAAGCCGCTTGAAGTGCCGAAGTTCAAGATACCCGACAAGCTCATTGAAGCAAAGTTCGAGCCGTACAAGGCCGAGTATCCGGGAGCAATAGAAGAGGTCACTCTCGGCGCTACGAGGGCAGATGGTGGTACGAGAGAAACGACGGTCACAATTGGTGGTGAGAAAAGCCTGGCGTTCTACCTGTTCGATGCCGAAAATCCAAACATGCCTGTGGTTGCCATTGATATCTTCGACAGGAGGCCGATGCTCGCAAAAGCGGTAAGGGAGCACTATGAGGATGTGCTCGACGACCCTGCGGAGTGGGCGAGGAAGGCTGTTAAGGACTTCGGAGCAGACCTCGTGACGCTGCACCTCATCAGCACGGACCCGCTGCTTGAAGATACGCCGGCAAGCGAGGCTGTTAAGGTCGTTGAGGATGTGCTTCAGGCTGTGAAGGTTCCGCTCATAATCGGAGGCTCTGGAAACAAGGAGAAGGATCCGGAGGTACTTGAGAAGGCTGCCGAGGTTGCCGAGGGGGAGAGGGTGATGCTCGCCAGCGCAACCCTGGACATGGACTGGGAGAGGATTGGCAATGCTGCGAAGAAGTACGGTCATGTGATTCTGAGCTGGACTCAGATGGACATAAACAACCAGAAGACGCTCAACAGGTACCTTCTCAAGAGAGTCGGTATTGACAGGAACAGCCTCGTCATGGATCCAACTACTGCTGCTCTTGGATACGGTCTTGATTACGCGTTCACCAACATGGAGAGGATAAGAATCTCGGGACTGAGAGGAGACCAGGACCTCAACTTCCCGATATCGAGCGGTACAACCAACGCGTGGGGTGCGAGAGAGGCCTGGATGATTGACTCGCCGATAGAGGGCGACACTCCATGGGGTCCGAGGGAGCTGAGAGGTCCGATCTGGGAGATAGTGACAGGAATGACCCTCGCTCTTGCAGGAGTGGACCTCTTCATGATGATGCATCCAGGAGCTGTGGCTGTGCTGAAAGAGTGGATGGGCATGCTCTACGGCACGGTGAAGGACAGCATCGACAATGTGGACGACTGGATAACGATGGAGGTGTGATGGGATGAAGGTAAAGAGCCCGCTCGAGGTATACAAGTTCCTCCCGCAGACGAACTGCGGTGAGTGTGGTTACGACACGTGCATGAGCTTTGCGGCTCAGATCATTGACAGGAACGTTAAGCCAACGGACTGTCCTCCGCTTGTTGAGAACGCCAAGAAGGACAAGAAGTTCGAGAAGAAGCTCAACGAGCTGATCGCTCTCACTTCTCCCGAGATTGCCGAGGTGGTCATAGGCGTTGGTGACAACGCGATCAAAATCGGTGGAGAAGATGTTCTCCACAGGCACGAGCTCACTTACTTCAATCCGACAGCCTTCTTCTTCGACGTATGGGACACCATGGACGAGGCCCAGATAGATGAGAGGTGCAGCAAGGTTGTCGAGTACAGAAAGTTCTACGTTGGAGACTTCATAACCCTCGAGGGCATCGCGGTGAGGTGCACGTCCAACGATCCGGAGAAGTTCAGGAAGGCAGTGAAGAAGGTGGCCGAGTACGGAAAGCCGATGATTCTCGTATCTCTCAACCCGGAGTGCATGAGGGCTGCACTCGAGGAGGTAGCGGATCAGAGACCTCTTATCTACGCGGCAACTGAGAGCAACTGGAGAGAGTTTATGGAACTCGCCCTCGAGTTCAAGGTTCCCGTAACGCTCAGGAGCAAGGACCTAGACACTCTGAAGAGCATGGCGAAGACGTTCAAGGAGAATGGCGTCAGCGAAATTGTCCTGGACCCCGTCACCGAGCCCGTTGGAGAGGGCCTCAAGGCAACCTTCGAGAGGGTTGTTCAGCTCAGGAGAACGGCGATACTTGGAGAGGACAAGGATGTGGCCCACCCGATAATGATCACGCCCATTGCTGCGTGGCTGATTGATGGTGATGAGGTAACCAAGGGTTACTGGGAGACAGTCATCGCCGCGACCTTCATCGTCAAGTACGCGGACGTGATGATCTTCAGGAACCTCGAGCAGTACACTGTGATGCCATCCGTGATTCTGAGGTACAACATCTACACCGATCCGAGAACTCCGGTTCAGGTGGAGCCAGGCTTGAGGGAGATCAACAATCCGGGCCCGGACGATCCCGTGTTCATAACCACCAACTTCGCGCTGACATACTACACTGTTGAGAGCGACCTTACAAGCAACAACATCAAGGGTTGGCTGCTCGTCCTCGACACAGAGGGTCTCGGAGTTGAGGTGAGCGTCGCTGGTGGTCAGTTCACCGCAGCGAAGGTCAAGGATCTGATCAAGGAGACTGGAGTTGAGGAGAAGGTGAGCCACAGGTACCTGGTCATTCCCGGGCTCGCTGCGAGGCTTCAGGGTGCGATAGAGGACGAGACTGGCTGGACAGTGCTTGTGGGTCCGATGGACTCAGGAAGGATTAAGGGCTGGCTGGAGAAGCAGTGGCCGCCCGAGTCAAAGGAGTAGCTTTATAAAACCCCATTTTTTTCCAAATTTATGTATCTCCTTAGATGCATAGAGTGCGGGGAGACTTTTGAAACCGATCTCATTTACACCTGCCGCAGGTGCGGTGGATTGCTCGAGGTTGTTTTTGACGTCAGCAACGCTGACTTCAGACTTGACGGTAACAACGTAACTCTCTGGAAGTACAGGAGCCTGCTGCCCGTTAAAATTGATCCAATCACGCTTTTCGAGGGAGGAACGCCCCTGTATCCTGTTGAAACAGGTGCCGACGCAAAGGTGTTCGTCAAGCATGAGGGCCTCAACCCCTCTGGATCGTTCAAGGACAGAGGGATGACCGTTGGCGTGACGAAGGCTGTTGAGCTTGGAATGCGGAGTGTCGCCTGTGCGTCAACCGGAAACACTTCAGCCTCAATGGCCATGTACTCGGCAAGAGCGGGATTGAAGGCCTATGTTCTGCTTCCATCTGGCAAGGTTGCCCTCGGAAAGCTCGCGCAGGCCATGATGCACGGAGCTAAGGTCATTGCGGTGAGAGGAAACTTCGATGTCGCTCTCAAACTCGTGAAGGAGGTCAGTGGGAGGAAGGGGCTTTACCTTCTCAATTCAATCAATCCGTTCAGGCTTGAGGGTCAGAAAACAATAGCCTTTGAGATAGTGGATCAGCTCGGCCATGCTCCTGATGCAGTCTTCGTGCCCGTGGGCAACGCAGGCAACATCTCGGCAATATTCAAGGGCTTCGTTGAGCTGAAGGAAGCGGGGTACACCGACAGCATTCCTAAGATGATTGGTGTGCAGGCCGAAGGAGCGAACCCGATTTACAGGGCGTTCGTTGAGGGGAGAGATGACATCGTTCCGGTTGAGAACCCGGAGACAATTGCAACGGCCATTAGAATAGGCGCTCCCGTGAACGCGAGAAAGGCGCTCAGGGCTGTGTACTCATCGAAGGGGGCCGTGCTTCAGGTGAGCGATGGGGACATCGTGGAGGCGCAGAAGAGACTTGCCA
>NZ_JBPLZQ010000088.1:0-9552 GCF_054018175.1 Geoglobus sp. | reverse complement strand
GAGGCACGGCAACGGAACAGAAACGACACTCCTGCAGGGTTATGCGAGGAAGCCGAGAGGCCGAGGTCACCTGCGGGAGTTGAAACGGCCGTCCCCGCCGGTGCAAGGCGTGTGCCGCTGAGACGGACGCTGCCCGAAACAGAAGGGGGCTTACTACCGCCACTCCCCCGCTTTTTCTTCACCGTATGCCAGTGCCTTTGCGTAGTATGAATCAATAATACTCATATTAACGTATTCGAGGCCAAATTTGGCAATCAGACCTCTGTGAGTTTTTGGGTAGATCTTTTTTAATGCGAGCAGAGCCCTTGCAGCGATACATTGCATAATATGCCCTGCTTATCGCATCTGAGTAGTAACCCCGTTCAGGAGATATTCTGCTGTTCTGAGTTTCTCCTCGGCTTTTTTCATCAATTCATTGACTTCATCCAGCAATTACCATGCCATCCTTCATAACGTTCCTGACAAAACCTGTGTTCTTATGCAGTTCAAATTCTTTTTCGGTTAAAACCCTCACGGATATGTACCCGCCATGTTCGAGTAGGACTTCGACGGCCATACCGATAATTTCCTGTTCAATTCCTCTGTCTTTCACCACTATGAGGACGTCTATGTCGCTGTCTTCCTTAGCCTCTCCCCGGGCATAGGAGCCAAATACGACTACCTTGACGATTATGTCTCTGAACTTTTCAATCCTTCTCATGAAAGAATCAAGAGCCTTTTCTTTGTTCACGCTGAAAATTATGGCTCCATGTTTTGTAAACTGTTTTATCGAGACATTGCTCTGTTAGCCCAAAGGCGGAAATTTTTATATTTTTGCGCTTGAGATAAATTCATGGAATCCCTGAAATCAGGATTTATTGTACTTCTGGAAAGCTTTGAATTCTCCTCAGATGTAGAGGAAAGAATAAGACTGCTCAGAGCAGCGGTTGGGAAGCTGGAGAACATCTTCTACGGAACTGAGAAAGAGGACATCTACAGGGATGTTCTCAGGAGGCTAAAGCTCAGGTTGAAGGAGCTCAGAGCACAGATGGGGTCTTTCAACCTCGACTTCGAGGAGTGGAAGATGCTGATGGATACCCTCGACGAGATGAGAGATGAGGTTGAGAGAATTGCAGTTAAGGAGGGTGTGCTCGAGAAATAGTGCATCGAACACATGTTCGACAGGTTTTTAATCACTTGAACCATCTTTTTTACATGAACTCTGCCCTTGTCGTTGTGGACATGCAGAAGGACTTCTGCTACCCTGACGGAAAGCTATTCGGTGGAGAGCACCTCTCAGGCATATTCGAGCCAACTGCTAAAGCCATCAGAGAGGCGAGAAAGAAGATGCCGGTGATTTTCACCCAGGACTGGCACAGAAAGGACGATCCGGAATTCGATATATGGCCCGAGCACTGTCTTGCTGCAAGTGATGGGGCAGAGATAATAGATGAGCTTGAGGTGAGGGAAGAGGACTACATCGTCAGGAAGCGCAGGTATTCCGCTTTCTTCGGCACCGACCTTGATCTGACCCTCAGGGAGCTTGGCATTGAAAAGCTTTACATCACCGGGGTCCTGACGAACATCTGCGTCCTGCACACTGCAGGAGATGCCGTGCTTAGAGGCTACAAGGTTGCCGTAATAAGGGACTGCACCGCAGCACTGAATGACTACGGTTACGAGTACGCTTTAAAGCACATGGAAAACGTTTTCAATGCGAGAATCATAACCTTGAGCGACTTCTTGCGAGGGTTGTGATGGCTGCGAAAGCTGCAGAGATGACGATCGAGTAGAACATGCTGACCTTCGCATAGTACAGCACGAGAAGCGCAAGGGCAAAGCTCATTATCGCCGTTCCCGCAATTGACGAGCGCTGGAGACTCGATGTCAGTGCTTTTTTCTCCCTTTCATCCATGCCCGATGTTTTTGTTCAGAGACATATAAACCTGTTCTTTTTTGCTCCGTTTACTGTTCACCTGCCGATCTCTTGCCTTTTTGGTACTCAAGCTGTGCCTCTTCTCGAATCTCGCGTTACAGAGTAGAAAACAGACACATGGCAGGATCGTTTGCCGGGTTAAATGGTGTTTAAAGGATGGGCAGCCTCAGCCTCTCCCCTCTCATCACGTCTCAGATCGCCCATCATTCATCATTGGCCTTCTGTTTCTACGCGGTTCAGGATTAATACCTTTTGGAAGTGGCATGATGGGGGTATTTTTACCGATGGCTGCTTTTTGCTAAATTTTCTTTAGAAATTTCTGAAACTTTCTGAAAAAATATTAAATTCTGTCAGATTCGATTAAATATATTTAAATACTCCAGCGTCAGATTCCTGCCCGGTGATGTGGATGGACAGTGGAGATACTGCCTGGTTGCTGGTCTCAACGGCGATGGTTATGCTGATGGTACCGGGAGTCGGGCTTTTCTATGCAGGAATGGTGAGGAGGAAGAACGCGGTTTCTATGCTCTCCCTTTCGTTCATAGCTCTTGCAGCGGTGAGCGTTCAGTGGGTGCTGCTTGGTTACACCCTGTCCTTCGGCAACGACGTCGCAGGATTCATCGGTGACCTGAGTGCAGCCGGCCTCAGAGGCGTTTCCGGGGATGCGGGCAGCATACCTTCGCTGCTCTTCGTTGCATTTCAGCTGACCTTTGCTGCGGTAACTCTCGCCATACTGTCGAGCGGCGTGGCTGAAAGGATAAAGCTCAGCTCGTTCATGGTTTTCGGAGTGCTGTGGACGACCCTCGTCTACGACCCACTCGCCCACTGGGTGTGGGGTGGAGGGTGGCTCGCAGAGCTTGGAGCTTTAGACTTCGCCGGAGGAACCGTGGTGCACATAAGCTCCGGATTCTCGGCGTTAGCTCTCGCCTTCGTGATTGGCAGGAGGCTCGGCTATGAGGAGCACAGCATGACCCCCCACAGCATACCGATGACAATGCTCGGAACTGCACTGCTCTGGTTCGGCTGGTTCGGATTCAATGCCGGAAGTGCTTTATCTGCTGGAGAAAGTGCAGCGAACGCATTGCTTGTAACGAACACCGCTGCAGCATCAGGAGCGATCGCATGGCTCGTTGCGAGCTGGCTTCACGACAAGCCAAGTGGCCTCGGAATGGTGAGCGGTGCTATAGCCGGTCTTGTCGCTATAACTCCCGCTGCGGGGTATGTGGATTCCCTATCAGCAATTGCCATTGGTGCAGCGGCAGGAGTTCTCTGCTATGGAGCTATGCTCTTCAGGGTGAGGAGAAGGTGGGATGAGAGCCTTGATGCGTGGGCGGTACACGGAATCGGCGGACTGTGGGGCGCTCTGGCAACAGGGATCTTCGCCATGGAAAGCGTTGGAGGGTACAGCGGACTGCTTTATGGCAATGTGGAGCAGTTTTCTGCACAGGTGGTGGCATCCCTTGCAGCGATAGCCTACGCCTTCGGAGTGACGCTCGTACTTGCAAAGGCCGTAGATGCGGTGATGGGACTCAGGGTTACGGAAGAGGAGGAATACGTCGGTCTGGACATCTCCCAGCACGGGGAGAGGGCATACGCGTGAGGTGGTAGCATGAAGATGGTTGTGGCGATAATCAGGCCTGAAAGGGTCGAACAGGTGATGGACTCGCTCGAGGATGCAGGCTTTGTTGCCCTCACAGTTACCGAGGTGAAGGGAAGAGGAGAGCAGAAGGGAATACAGCTCCAGTTTCGCGGAAGGACTGTTGAGGTGGACATGCTTGAGAAGGTGAAGCTTGAAGTGGTTGTAGAAGATGAAGAGGTTCAGAGGGCTGTTGATGCAATAATTGCCGGAGCGAGAACGGGAAAAATCGGGGATGGAAGGGTTTTCATCCTGCCGGTGGAGAAATCGGTGAGGATAAGGACCGGGGAGGTCATTCAGTAAGCTCTGCCCACTTGTCCTCGCTCTCGTAAACCCTGACCCTGACAACGTTCAGGCCCTTATTTTTTAATTTTCTGAAAATTTCGGTGCAGATATTTTCGGACGACGGAATATCGATTATCTCGTTGAGTATCCTGTGGTCGAACTCGCTCAGCACTTCCCTGAGGTGTTTTTTCAGATCATAAAAGTCCATCACCATCCCGTTTTCCCGGATATCGCCTTCAATCTCCACCTCGACCCTGAAGTTGTGTCCGTGCAGCCTTCCGCACCTCTCATGCCCCGGAATCGAGTGGGCTGCGCTGAACCTCTCGCTAACACCAATTCTCATTTACCTCACCCCCAGGTATTTGTGAACCTGCGGAATCACCCTCGTGTCGGCAAGCTCCAGCATCTTTTCTTGGAGTTTTAAAATGTTTCTCACGTCAGAGCCAAACACGGGCTGGAGGACGAAGCATCTGACACAGTCCGCGATGCCCTCGGCTCTTGCCAGCACATCCTCGACGTCGAACCGCTCCGGCAGAACGATCTTGGCGAAGGTGACCCTGCTCTCAGAGTCCTTCAGTATCCTGAACGACTTCACGGTGTTTTCGTAGACATCCTCATAACCGGCCTTCAACGCCTCCCTGACCTTCAGGTCTCCCGCAATTATGTCGAAATGCTTCAGCTTTCTGGCCTCCTCTGGCAGAGACATGTTGGACTCGAGGTAGAATGTTCTCGTCTTTTCCAGTCCTGCTATGAAGTCCGCGTAGAGCAAAGGCTCCCCACCCGTAAACGAGACGGAGTGTATGTTTTTCGAGGAGTCCACAACGTTCTGAATGTAATCCAAGCTCACGGGGTTTTCGAGCTCCCTGCTGTTCACGTAATCCATGCACCTCCTGGAGTACCGGGTGTCGCAGTAGTAGCAGTTGAGGTTGCAGCCCGAGAACCTGATGAAAAGCTGCCTCACTCCGCAGAATATGCCCTCTCCCTGAACGGAGTAGAAGATCTCGCTAATGTTTGCCCTCATGCTCCTCCTTCTTTTCCTCGTAGGCCTTTACGGCCCTCTTCCACTCCTCATCACTCAGCAGCGGATCCCTTGCACCGTTCAGCAGGAACGCCTCAGTCCTTTCCAGACACGTCCCGCACTCGAGGCATGGTCTTTCCCCGCCCTCGTAGCAGCTCCAGGTTAGCTCGTATGGAACTCCAAGCTTCAGCCCGAGCCCGACTATCTCGTCTTTCGTCATGTCCACGAAGGGGGCTTTAATCTCAACGGGCGTCCAGAGGTTGGCAAGATAGACGGCCGTGTCCAAAGCTTTAACGAACTCCTTCCTGCAGTCGGGGTAGATGCTGTAGTCGCTCTTGTGGGCGGCATAGTAAACCTCCCCTGCCCCAATTTTAACCGCGTAGCCTGCAGCGATGGAGAGCATTATCATGTTCCTGTTGGGGACTATTGTCCTCTTCTGCACATCCTCGCTGTAGAATGCCTTTGGTACCTCATCATCTCCGGTCAAAGCTCCAGAAGAGATGAGCTCGTGAATTGCTGAGATGTCCACGACCCTGTGCGTTACCCTGCCTCTCTCCGTAGCTTTCTCCGCTATCAGCCTCGCGTGCTCGATCTCCCTCGAATGCTTCTGCCCGTAGTTGAATGTGAGAGCGTGAACCTCATAGCCCCTATCGAGGAGCCAGTAGAGGAGCGTCGAGCTATCCACTCCTCCGCTCAGTATGAGGACTGCCCTGTTTGTGGCGCTCATCTCTCATCACCCGCTTTGTGTGATATTGCCCTGCTCATTTCAAACACCGTGCCGGATTCTGAACCTCTCAGCTGAATGCCGGCAGGGTATTTAATGGCTGTGTGCTCTGAAAAGTTTTCGTTCCAAATTGTGAAACATTCTGGTAAAAATTTTTCATCAAAGTGTTTTTTACTTCTCAAGCAGGCAAAAAAGTTTTATTTTTGTGAAATAATGACTCATCAATGCGTTTGAAGGTGAACCTTGCTCCCTTGGAGCGAAGGTCTGTCATAGATTTGAACCACCATTACCACCTCGCCTCTGCAATTTACAGGGCGATTGAGAGAGTGGATTCATCGCTATCCCTTGAACTCCACCGGCCAGGAATTCCCAAGCTGTTCACCTTCAGCAAGCTCATGATTCCGGGGAGAAGATTCAGGATCGAGGGCGAAAAGATGGTTGTTTACGGTGACAGTGCTCATTTCTTCTTCTCCACAATGAGGGATGAAATCGCCGAGAGGCTAGTCGAGGGCCTGCTTTCAAAACCTGAGATCGAGATATCGGGTGCCAGGTTTCTCGTCTCTGAGGTCAGAGTTATGCGGGAGAAGAAAATTGGAAGCAGGGAGCGCTTCGTAACACTCAGCCCGATAAACGTTTCCAGATACGCCGGTGAAAACGGAAACGGGAGAGTAATAGACCTCTATCCCAAGGATGTCGAGTTTTACGAAATAATCCGGCAGAATCTGGTGAAGAAGTACATGGCTCATTACCGGAAAACACCGGAGAACGTTGATCTGGAGATAAAGCCCCTGAGCGTCAAGGCCAAGAGGATCAGAATAAAGAACACCTACCACAGATGCGTCGAGATGGTTTTCGAGGCCAGGGGGAGTAAAGAGCTGCTGGAGGTTGGATACAAGGCGGGTTTTGGCGCGAAAAATTCGATGGGGCTCGGGATGGTGAAGGTGGTATGAGTAAGACAATTGAAATCAGAGCCTTCGGAGATCCGTGGATGGACAATGCTCTCGAGAATTTTTTAAGAATTTTGGAAGACGTGGATTCGTGCAGTGTTGAGATAACTCCAGAGGGGCTGCGGCTAAAAATTGAAGAGTATTCTAAATTTGTTAAAGAGTTTTCTAAAAAACTCCTTGAGAAGCGTCAAAATCTGATGGTTATAGAAAAAGACAAGAAAACTGGGGAAATTAAAGAGGTGAAGAAAGATCACATTTTAATTCAGGAAGAAAAGAAGATTGGTGGAAAAGTTGCATTTAAAGAGGAAATATTTAAGCCTGAGAAAACTCTCGAATTGCTTGATAGGATTTTTGGATTCAGAGAAGGTAAAAACAGGTGCATCTTATGTGGTAAGAGCTATGACAAATCTGTCAAAAAACTTCAGCAGGCAAACTATCCATTTGTAACAAAAATAGCAAGCCTGAGTGGGGTCAGAAGTTATAAGGATGGTACAGTACTGTCCCTTAAAGAATACTATGACAGCCTGTGTCCAATTTGCTATCTTCTTGGCATTCTCGAGTGGACTGACGAGGCGACGATTTACAGAACGTTTCCCGGAGAGTACTCTCTCCTTTTCATCCCTCTCGCGAGGAACCTTGAAGAACTGCACAGATTCAAAAAAGGTTGCATATATTATGGCGTTTTGAGATCCACCGGAAGGTACTCGAATATTAGAGCGGATGCTCCCTCGGAAGGTGTAGAATTCACTCCTGGTAAATACTCCACTCTACTGTGCTTTTACGAGCGGTTTGTTGAGCTTGCCGTTGACGAACTGCCAGCGAAAGAATGGGTAGTCCTCCACATACCCTTCGGATCGGTCAAAAACGTCCGAGTTGACAGAATTGCCATCGGTTCAGGTATTCTTTCGATTATACGTGAGATATATGGTAATGGGGAGCACATCAACAAGATTTACGGTGAAATTATCCGGAAAATTTACTTCAGAAGTGAAAAAGGTGGTGTGGACAACGAAACCACAAACGAGGTTCGCGAAGTACTTGCGGAGGCAGTCCTAACCGACAATCTGAGAAAATTCACCGGTGCACTCCTGCCGAAGAAGGGTGGTTTTGTTGTATTCAATACTGAAACGAGAATGGGATTGGAGGAGCTTATTTTCGTCTGGAGGTGGAAAAGGATGGGTGTTTCAAAAGAAAAGCTCGAGTCTATCCGGAGCGTCGGGAATGTTGTTGCGAAGGTATCCAAAAGCAATGCGTCACTTCTATACAAGCTCGATAAGGTAAGAACGCTGGATGAATTCTGGAGTGTTCTGAGAGAGGTTGCAAGGAAGTTGCCTGGGCTGGAAGAGCGTGATCTCAGGATGCTGAAACCGAAATCCCTCGATGAGGTTATCCAGCTTGTCAAGGAAATTGTAGAAAGTGATAGGGATGGATGGAAAGAAGTCAGAGACCTGATTGTGATTTACGCGTCCATGTTCTACTCGATTGACCGAATGAGTAAGTCTCAGAAAGGTGGTGGTGAGGAATGAAGTGTTTGAGTGTGGTTTGGCTGTCTCAAACCGATCTGACAAACCTTAATGCTGGCGAGGGTGAGGCGAACTTTATAGATGTCAAAAAATACAAAAAGAATGGTGTCGAGTATCCGTACGTTTCTGGTCAGGCGATGAGATACTACCTTAAAGAGGCCATCAGGAGGAACTTGGTTGATGGAGAGTATATGTGTGTTCCGAACGACAAGGGAGAAACTTGTGGCGACATAGCGAGGTGTGTTGCTTGTGATTTATTTGGGTTTATGACTACGATAAAGGGCAAGGGTGCAGTGACGAGAATCTCGCCTGTAAAGGTCTCTCCGGCTGTAGGTTTACTGCCCTTCGAAGAGAACGCTGTTGTCGATTTTCTTACGAGAAGACACAGAATGGGAGAAGGAGAAATGGGGGGCGATATAGTTAACGTGGAAATAGGAGTAAATGTTTACAAGTGCGGAATGGCAGTAGATGTTGCAAGGGTGGGCGGAGAGGAAAAGATCGATGATAAAGAGCGCACGGTCAAAATTGAATATTACCTGAATGGTGATGAACGGAAAAAGAGAATTGCAAAACTTCTTGAAGTTCTGAGATTATTCTCTGATTACTCCAAACAAGCAAGATTGCTGACAGATTTCACACCTGATTTCCTGCTTATTGCATTTCAAGATCTTTATTCTCACCGGCTCCAGAAAGCCTTACTTCTGGAAAACGGAGTTGCGCTGAACATCGAAAGGCTTGAGTCGATCGTTAAGGACGTGAATGAATACAGCCCTAAGATTATCGCAGGGCTCCTTCCGGGATTCCTGGAGAATGAAGATGAGGTAAAGGATGTGTTGGAAAAACTCGGAGTTGAGGTGCTAAGTCCTAATGGGGCGGTGAAGGCAGCGCTGGATTACTTGAATGGAATAACCCTTAAGTGAGGGGCTATGCTCGGACTGAAATTCAGACTTGACTGTCCCTACTTCGCCACCTTCAGAGAACCAACATCAACATCTTTGATTTTATCCTATGTTATTCCACCATTTACAACAATCCGAGGCATGATATCCAACGCTCTCGGTTTACCGAGGGACGATCTGAGGATACAGGACTGGTTCAAAATTGGGATAAAGCCCCTCAGGTTTGAAAAAAGCAGGGAAATGGCCAGAATCCTCAAGCTGAAAGGTACTGGGAAGTCTTACAACAGGTCTTTTCCATCGTCCCCCATGTTCAAGGAATTCCTCGTCGAACCAAGCTATGAGATTTTCTTGGTCGGAGAGTCGGATAAAATCGAAAAAGCCTTTGCAGCACTGAAAAATCCGAAAAGGCCATTGTATCTTGGAGGCTCAGACGATCTGGTTGATGTGGAGGTATTTGAGCCGGTTGAAGTAGAAGAAGTTGAGGTTGAAGAAGTTCATAGCGTTGTGGAGGGTGTCCATGAAGGGTGTATAGTTCAAAAGGTTCCTTACAAGTTTGTAAGGGTTGGAAAGACGTTCAGTATGGAGTACAAGACTGTGTCGGTACC
>NZ_JBPLZQ010000087.1:0-2198 GCF_054018175.1 Geoglobus sp. | reverse complement strand
TTTCATTATGTTCAGCAGCCTGATGTCCGACTCCGCATCCACACCATCGAGACCGTAGCCAAATGGCCTGAGGTATCCGGTTATGTACACGTCCACACCATCGTACCTCATAAGGTCTATCACGCGCTCCATGCTCATCCACGGAGCAACGCGAACGTCTGCGTCGATCTCACAGAACTCTGGAACAACGTTTCTCTTCACTCCGGCCCTCACAATTGACGGGTTGAAAACCGCATCACCGTTTCCCCTGAACTCGACGCCAAAGCCTAAGGAGGCGAGGTTCTCCACGTACCTGTCCCTCTCACCTCTAATTTCAGAAAACCCATTTACTGCATCTATTATCAGTCTGGCTGCTCTGTAAACCGCACCCTCTCTTATGTTCGCGGTAGCCGTGTGTCCGCTCTTCCCGTGCACAATCAACTTAAGGGCTATGACAGAGGCCTGCGCGACTCCGATTCTGTCACTTCCAAACGGCTCGCCTATGACGACGAAATCCGGGGATACGTGATCCATGACAATGCCGAGGCCGAGCTTGCCCCCGACCTCCTCATCGGCGGTAAACGCGAGTTTTATTCCTTTTTCGCTCTCTATCCCGTGAAACGCGGAAATTATGGAAGCCACGCACCCCTTCGCGTCGCAGCTGCCTCTGCCATACACCTTCCCATCCGAAATTCTCGCCGTGAGCATCGAGTCGTCAGAGGGAACAGTATCGAGGTGGGATGTGAAGAGGAACTCCGGCTTTCCACGGGAAATTTCCACGATGGCGTTCGCCTTCCCATCCCTGGCAACCACTTTAGTGCGATAAGAGGAAAATAAATTTTCAATGTACTCCACGGCACTCTCGGTGTTTCCAGGCGGGTTTCTCGTGTCTATCTCGATGAGGTCTCTGAGTATCTCAACCGGATCCATGTACGAGTTTCTCAATATCTGCTTCTTTAACGATTTCGATTTCCACGCCAGCCTCCTCGAGGTTTCTCCTCATTCCCTCTCCCAGATGAAGGGCAAGAACCTTCTTCACGTTCTCCTTCCTGAAAAGCTCCACAACCTCGTGGCGTCTGTGGTGTCTGCCGGCGCCATGTCCGCCAGCGTGCTCCCTGTGGGGATTCTCCACGAGCTTCGCATTGGTCCCGTCCGTGATGTAGAAGTACCTCGCCCTCCCGAAGTGGGAAGAAACCCTCTTCCCATCATCTGTTGGAATTGCCACCGTCATATTGAATATATATTCATTATAGGTTTAAGTAAATTCCGGGATAGAGCATCCCACTGAAAAACCCGGCATATCCTCAGGACATGATCCCGCAAAATTGAAAAACGCAGGCAACACCTTTCCCGGTGGATTCAGAGAGAAAGTACGTGCTGGCCCTGCTCGGAACTGCTGTGGTCTGGGCTGCCTCATTCATCTTCGTCAAGATAAGTCTCGGAGAGGTTGGTCCATTCAACCTCGCACTTTACAGGTTCCTGATCGCAGCTCCGGTGCTTTACATGATACTGAAGATGTCAGGCAGGATCGTCCCTGTCTCAAAACAGGACCTTCCGGGACTGGTTTTCCTCGCCCTGACTGGCGTTACACTGCTTTACGCCGTGCAGTTTCTCGCTCTCGTTTACACAACCGCAACCAATTCGTCCATCCTGATCAACACGTCCGCCATATTTGTCTCAGTTCTCTCGTTTACCGTTGGAGAGAAACTCACGGGCAGAAAGTTCGTTGCGCTGATCCTCGCGTTTGCAGGCGTTGTGCTTACGGCATCGAAGGGCAATCTGGAATTCCTGCATGCAGAAACCCTGAAGGGAGACCTGCTGATGATTTTCGACGGATTTCTGTGGGCACTGTACACCCTCGGAGGGAAGAGGCTGCTTTAGAGATACAACCCGGAAACCCTCACGGTCTATGCATTCGCCATAGGGACAGTTCTGCTCCTGCCCTTTGCTTATGTTGCGGGCATTGCCAGTCCGGCCACATTTTCCACGATGACCTGGATATCCATCGCATTCCTGGCTCTGCTCTGCTCGGTTTTTGGCTATGTTGTGTGGTATTCGGCCCTCTCAGTCATGGAGGCAACGAAGGTTGCGGTCTTCGTGTATCTTATCCCGCTCTTCACAGCAGTAATGGCGTATTTCGCCCTCGGAGAGGACATCGGGCTGTTCACCGTTCTTGGTGGAATTCTCATAGTTCTGGGAGTTTACCTTGTTGAGAGGTC
>NZ_JBPLZQ010000086.1:0-21936 GCF_054018175.1 Geoglobus sp. | reverse complement strand
ATGCTCGCCACACCTCCAAAGCCAACTATCGCCGACGTCGAAATGAACGCCGCACCGTATGACAGAGCCATCACAACCGGGTGTATCCTTCTCCCAGCCACCAGGTAGTCCTCAGAGTTCTTCGTCGTCCTGAATCCGTAGTATCCGAAGTATCCGGTAACGAGCAGGTACGCAACAACTATCACCGCAACAAACAGCAGATCCATACCATCACCTCTTGATCAGCCCATACAGGATGCCACCGACAACCACAGCAACCGTGAGCACGTATCCTGCCGCGGTCCACACGTCACCCATACCCAGCATCACACCACCTTGCTACTGTGTTACATTGAGACACAATATAAACTTTGTGTCAGACGTACATGTAAAGCCCATCAGAACACTCGGAAAAATTTTTAAATGAGAATTTGAAAAAATTAATCATGAACAAATGTCCGCTCTGTGGTCACGACCTCACGATTGAAAAGGGCGAAAATGACATGACGAGAGTATCAAAGAAGTGCGGCAACTGTGGATTTGAGGTGGTGGATTACGCCACGAAGGTTTAGAGAGAGTCTGGGTCATTTCCGAGCACGGCAGTCCACCACCACCTCGCCATGTCCACAAGGTCTCTGCTGAACATTCCGGAAAGCCTGTATTCTCCTCCTCTTATGGATATCATTCCCGCCCCCAGCAGCTTGTTCCTCATGGAGTAAAAGGACGAGCGGTTCATTTCGAGCATCCTCATCGTTTCCTCCCACTCATCAACCCTCAGCGGCCTGCCCGCCTTCTGCCTCTCCTCAACAAGCGTTATGAACCTCATCGCCTTTATCGCCACTTCCTCCTTCCTGAAGAGTCTCCGCATCAGCTCCAGAAACGGGTTTTTTGACTGGGTTATTCTTGCACTCGCAGCACTCCTGACTATGATGGATGTTGCCGTTCTCGGTGCATCGCTGACCTTCATAACACTCCTGTCCGCTGAAGGCTAAAAATCTGTTTCGATACGCGCGCTGAAAAAGTTTTAAAACTGCATCTCAAAGCATGGGTGATGATCATTGCCCTGCCGAACAAGGGCCGGCTCGCGGAACCTTCGATCGAGCTGCTGAGGTCTGCCGGAATCAAAGTCGAGAGCGAGGGGAGGAGACTCATTGCCTCAACCAACAGGGAGGACATCGCAGTTCTGTTTGCGAGGGCAAGAGACATTCCGGAGTACGTTTACAAGAACGCGGCACAGGTGGGCATAACCGGGATGGACATGGTACAGGAGGCAGGAGTTGACGTTGACGTTCTCCTGAAACTCGACTTCGGAAAGGCTAGGATCGTGATAGCCGCCCCTTCAAATTCGGGCATAAAGAAGATCGAGGACCTCGAGGGTAGGGCCGTTGCCACAGAGTTCAGAAACATCACGCTGAACTTCTTCTCCCGCCTCGGAATTGACGTGGAGATCGTCGAGGTTACCGGAGCCTGTGAAATCGCCCCGTCCATAGGCATAGCCGACGCGATAGTCGATCTAATGTCCACCGGCACAACCCTGAAACTTAACGGTCTCGAGGTGGTCGCGGAGATCATGGAAACGCAGGCCGTGCTTATAGCCAACAGAAGTGCAATTGACGACTTCAACGTCCAGGCTCTCAAAACTGCTGTTGAGAGCGTCCTGAACGCCAGGGGGATGGTTTACCTGATGATGAATGTCCCTGAAGAAAGGCTCGATGACGTCAAGAAGGTGGCCCCGGGTCTCAAGGGTCCGACTGTCATGAAGGTGGAATCAAACGGCATGCTCGCCGTGCATGTCGTGATCCACGAGAGTCACCTCTTTGAAGTAGTTGAAAGGCTGAAGAAGGCCGGAGCGAGAGACATACTGGTGATTCCGGTTCAGAGGCTGATATTTTAGCCAGCCTTTCCATTTTCGGAAATTGCAATTAGGAAAATCTATTTAAGTTGCGGAGTTGTGCAGGGGTGCAATGTTCCGCAAGATTCTGGTTGCCAACCGTGGCGAGATTGCGGTAAGAGTTATGCGTGCCTGCAAGGAGCTGGGGATAAAAACGGTTGCCGTCTACTCCCTCGCAGACAAGCGAGCTTTTCACCGCGTTTACGCTGATGAGTGTTACTGCATAGGCGATCCCGAGCCCGCAAAGAGCTACCTGAACATAGACGTGATTCTCGAGGTCGCGAAGAAGTGCGGGGCCGAGGCCGTACACCCCGGATACGGATTCCTCGCGGAAAATCCGGAGTTCGCAAGAAGGTGTGAGGAGGAGGGGATAACCTTCATAGGACCCTCACCAGACGTCATCTCAGCAATGGGGTCCAAGATCAACGCCAGGAGACTGATGAAGGAGGCAGGGGTACCTGTGGTTCCGGGAAGCGAGGAGCTGAGGAGCGAAGATGAAGCTGTCGAGTTCGCGGAGAAGATAGGCTACCCCGTGGCGATAAAGGCCAGCGGAGGTGGAGGTGGCATAGGCATAACCATCGCCAGCAGTGCTGAAGAGGTCAGAAAGGCGTTTGAAAAGAGCAGAAAGCTCGGAGAGAAGTACTTCAGAGACTCTTCGGTCTACGTCGAGAAGTACCTGCCCAGACCGAGGCACATAGAGTTTCAGATTCTCGCCGACGACAGCAGGGTCATCCACCTCGGAGAAAGGGAGTGCAGCATCCAGAGGCGGCACCAGAAGCTTATAGAAGAGGCTCCTTCCCCGGCTTTCGACGAGGAAATGAGGGAGAGGTTCGGGAAGATTGCAGTCAAGGGTGCGAGGCACATCGGATACCGAAATGCCGGAACCATGGAGTTCCTGTACCAGGACGGAGAGCTGTACTTCCTCGAGATGAACACGAGGCTTCAGGTTGAGCACACCGTGACGGAGATGGTGACCGGCGTGGACATAGTGAAGGAGCAGATAAGGATAGCGTACGGTGACGGGATAAGCTTTGACCAGGAGGATGTGGTCATAAAGGGCCACGCGATCGAGGCGAGGATAAACGCCGAGGATCCGGTGAGCTTCCTGCCGAGGAGCGGCAGAATTGACAGGTACCGCTCTCCCGGTGGGCCGGGGGTGAGGGTGGACAGCGGGGTTCACATGGGCTACGAGATTCCGCCGTACTACGACTCCATGATATCCAAGCTTGTCGTCTGGGGGAGGACGAGGATTGAGGCGATTGCCAGGATGAGGAGGGCGCTGTACGAGTACATAATAGAGGGAGTTGAGACCAACATCCCGTTCCACATGGTCGTGCTCGAGGACGAGGAATTTGTGAAAGGCAACACCCACACGAAGTTCGTGGACGAGAGGAACATTCCTGAGAGAGTACTGCAGTCCCTCAAGAACATCAGACACCTGAAAACCAGACTGGACGAGATATTCACGAGGGACCACTACGAGTGCGAGTTCGAGGAGAACATCGTGCCGGTTGCGGTTTCGGCTGTCATGGCATACATCGAGAGCGAGAATGTCGAAGGGCTGATAGAGGCGAAGACAAGTCAGTCCTGGAAGGTTTACAGCAGGCTAAAGAACCTGGGGTGGTTCTGATGCCGGATGAGAAGCTTGCGAGGGCTCTCAGGGCGAGAGTCAGGAGGAGAATCCTGAGGGAGATAATCAGCGCTGGCAGGCTCAGCGTTCACGAGGTCGCGGAGAGGGTTGGAATCTCGGAATATTCCGCATCCAGACACCTCAAACTCATGTACGACCTCGGAATACTCGATTTCGAGCAGAAACACCCTGAAAAATATTATTTTGTGAGGTTAAGGTCGCTGAAGGATTTGCTTGATGCCTACGACAGGGTTGTTGAGGAAATGGAGGTAGGGAAATGAAGGCCGTTATTTTGATGGGTTCGAAGAGCGATCTGGATTACGGCAGGAAGGTGGCCGAAAAGCTTGAGTTTTTCGGAATAGATAGCGTCCTCAGGATAGCTTCTGCCCACAAGACTCCCGAAAAGGCTCTCGAGATTTTGAGGGAGTACGAGAGCGAAGATGTCGTCTTTGTCACGATAGCCGGAAGGAGCAACGCTCTGAGCGGTTTTGTCGACGCGAACACCACGAAGCCGGTAATCGCCTCACCACCTGTGAGCGAGAAGTTCGCCGGCATGGATGTGCTTTCCAGCATTAACATGCCCTCCGGCGTTGCTCCAATGCTCGTCCTTTACGCGGAAAACGCTGCTTTGGCAGTGGCGAAGATCTTCGCCGTGAAGAGCGAGGACGTCAGGAGGAAGGTGATTGAGTACCAGAGGGTAAAGAAGGATGAGATTTACAGAGCCGATGAGAAGGCAAAAAGTTTATAATCTAATCCACCAAGCGGTGATCCCAGATGGGAAGCGTTAAGGATCTCGAAATTCTGAAATTGCCGTCCGAGAAGCCCGGTATTGGGAGATTTCACTTCTCCGACCGCTATTCTGTCTTCGACTACGGTGAGATGCCTGACCTGCTGGAAAACAAGGGGAAGGCCCTCTGCATAACCGCGGCATACTTCTTCGAGGTACTCGAGAGAGACGGGATTATCACGCACTACATCGGGGTTGTGGAGGATGGAGAGGCGAAAAAGCTGGACGAGCTGAACGAGCCCTCAAACGTGATGGAGGTGAAGCTCGTCCACGTCCACAGACCAGAGGTGAGGGATGGAAAATACGATTACTCGATATTCGGGAAGCTAACCGGAAACTTCCTGATTCCGCTCGAAATAATCTACAGGAACTCACTGCCAGAGGGAAGCAGTGTCTTCAGGAGGCTGGAAAGGGGAGAGATCTCCTTAGAGGATTTAGGGCTTGAAGAGATGCCCGAACCTGGACAGAGGCTGAAGAAGGCAATTGTTGACTTCTCGACCAAGCTCGAGGACGTTGACAGGTACCTGAGCAGGGAGGAGGCGAGGAGGATTTCCGGCCTGAGCGAGGAGGAGTTCGACGAGCTCGTGAGACTGACCCTGAGGGTTGACGAGATAATAACGAGAGAGGTCGGGAAGGCGGGAATAGAGAACGAGGACGGAAAGATTGAGGTGGCGTTTGACGAGAACAGAAGGTTCATGCTCGTAGACGCTCTCGGAACACCGGACGAGTGCAGGTTCAGCTTCGATGGCATCGAGATGAGCAAGGAGGTGCTGAGGAGGTACTACAGGAGCACCGAGTGGTACAGGAGGGTCGAGAATAGCAAGGGGGATGAGGGGTGGAGGAGTGCAGTTGGAAAACCACCTAAGCTTCCGGAAGAGCTGAAGAGGGCCATCGAGGAGATGTACATGTCGGCATGCAACGAGATAACCGGAAGGAAGTACTTCGACGCACCACCCCTGAAGGAGGTTATGAGGAAAATTTCCGAGTTTGTGGAGGTGTACGATGGTTAGAGCTTACCTCGCCCTTGAGGATGGAACCGTGGTTGAGGGCGTTGCTTTTGGCGCTGAGAGGGATTCGGAGGGAGAGCTTGTCTTCAACACGGCCATGACCGGATACGTTGAGGCCCTGACAGACCCGAGCTACAGGGGGCAGATACTGATGATGACGTACCCTCTCATAGGAAACTACGGGGTTTGCAGGGAGGACTTCGAGAGCGATGGGGTCAAGGTGGAGGGGTTCGTTGTAAAGGAGCTGTGCAGGCATCCGAGCAACTGGAGGAGCGAGATGAGCGTTGACGAGCTGCTGAAAGAGTACGACGTGCCGGGAATAGAGGGAGTGGACACGAGGATGATAACGAAGAAAACGAGAATTTACGGGGCGATGAAGGCAATCATAGCTGTTGGGGACGACGTTGACAGGGAAAAGCTCGTTGAGAGGGCGAAAAACCAGCCCTCCATAACCGAGCTCGACCTCGTTGACAGGGTGTGTGTGAGGGAGCCAAAGAGGATAGGGGCTGAGAAGGAGAGGTTTGAGGTAGTCCTCATAGATCACGGGATAAAGATGAGCATTGTCAGGCAGCTCCTGCTGAGGGGGGTTAGCGTAACGCTCGTGCCCTACACATACCCGGCCGAAAAAATTCTCGAGGAGGATTACGACGGGGTTTTTATCTCGAATGGACCGGGAGACCCCGCAAGAGTTCAGGAGAGCGTCGAGACTATTAGGAAGCTGGCCGGAAAACTGCCAATGGCCGGCATATGTCTCGGCCACCAGCTGGTTGCGAGAGCCTTCAACGCCAAGACGTTCAAGCTCAAGTTCGGTCACCACGGAGCGAACCAGCCGGTAAAGGACTTCGAGACAGGCAGGGTTTTCATCTCAAGCCAGAACCACGGATTCGCTGTGGATGAGAAAACACTTCCTAAAGAGATGGAGGTCACGCAGATCAACCTAAACGACAGAACCGTGGAGGGGATAAGACACAGGGAAATACCGCTTATCAGCGTGCAGTACCATCCAGAGGCTGGTCCTGGCCCTCACGACACGTACTTCTTCTTCGATGAGTTTGTGAGGATGCTTGACGAGTATTAGGGTGGTGCGATGCCTAAGAGGGAGGATATCAGAAAGATCATGGTCATAGGAAGCGGCCCGATAGTCATAGGTCAGGCCGCGGAGTTCGACTACTCGGGAAGTCAGGCCTGCAAGGCTCTGAGGGAAGAAGGCTACGAGGTCGTTCTGGTGAACTCAAACCCCGCGACCATAATGACCGACCCCGAGATGGCAGACAAGACGTACATCGAGCCCATTACTGCAGACGTGGTCGCGAGGATCATCGAGAGGGAGAGGCCCGACGCGTTGCTCCCAACCCTCGGAGGACAGACCGGGCTGAATGTGGCGGTTGAGCTGTACGAAATGGGAGTTCTTGACAGGTACGGAGTGAAGCTGATCGGTGCCAACATAGATGCGATAAAGAAGGCAGAGGACAGAGACCTTTTCAGGAAGGCCATGGAGAACGTGGGAATTGAGGTGCCGAGGAGCGAGATAGCCAACAGCGTGAGGGAAGCTCTGGACATCGCGGACGAGCTCGGCTACCCGGTTGTTGTAAGACCAGCGTTCACCCTCGGAGGGACCGGAGGCGGGATAGCCTACAACAGGGAAGAGCTGATGGAGATAGCCAAGAAGGGCATTGAGATGTCCCTGATAAATCAGGTGCTCATCGAGGAGAGCGTGATCGGCTGGAAGGAGTTCGAGCTTGAGGTGATGAGAGATAAAGCAGACAACGTCGTCATCATCTGCTCGATCGAGAACTTCGACCCCATGGGTGTGCATACCGGGGACAGCATCACCGTCGCCCCAGCCCAGACCCTCACAGACCAGGAATACCAGCAGCTGAGAGATTACGCGATAAAGATAATCAGGGAGATTGGAGTTGAGACCGGTGGGAGCAACATACAGTTCGCGGTTCATCCGGAAAATGGAAGGGTTCTCGCGATAGAGATGAATC
Source organism: Geoglobus sp. (assembly GCF_054018175.1). NCBI lineage: Archaea > Methanobacteriati > Methanobacteriota > Archaeoglobi > Archaeoglobales > Archaeoglobaceae > Geoglobus > Geoglobus sp. The sequence continues at coordinate 14,651 of NZ_JBPLZQ010000086.1, read as the reverse complement.
CGAGGGTGAGCAGAAGCTCTGCTCTCGCTTCTAAGGCAACGGGATTCCCCATAGCAAAGATTGCTGCAAAGCTCGCTGTGGGCTACACGCTCGACGAGATTCCAAACGACATTACGAAGGAAACCCCTGCAAGCTTCGAGCCCACGATAGACTACGTTGTCGTCAAGATTCCGAGGTTCGCGTTCGACAAGTTCCCGACGGCAGACAAGACGCTCGGCACTCAGATGAAGGGCGTCGGAGAGGTGATGGCAATAGGCAGGACCTTCGAGGAGGCGCTGCAGAAGGCCATAAGGAGCCTCGAAATCGGGCGGTTTGGGCTCGGAGCAGATGGAAAGGACAAGAATCCGAGCAGGGAGGAAATAGTCCAGAAGCTCATAACCCCCAACCACCAGAGGGTCTTCTACATAAAGTACGCCCTTGAGAACGGCTTCTCTGTCAGAGAGGTCGCGGAGCTCACGAAGATCGACCCGTGGTTCATAGAGAAGATAGCCAACATCGTCGCCATCGAGAATGAGTTAAGGAGGTACGCGAAGACGTGCACAATCGATGAGCTGCCAGCTGAAGTTCTGAGGAGAGCCAAGCAGTACGGCTTCAGCGACCACCAGATCGCCACGATATTCGGAGTGAGCGAGAGGGACGTGAGGAGGGCGAGGAAGAGAGTTAGGCTAATCTCGACGTTCAAGATGGTTGACACCTGCGCTGCTGAGTTTGAGGCGAAAACCCCTTACTACTACTCGAGCTACGAGCTCGAGAACGATGCCGTGAGAACTGACAGGAAGAAGGTGATGATCCTCGGCAGCGGACCAAACAGGATCGGTCAGGGTATTGAATTCGACTACTGCTGCGTCCATGCGGTTCTGAGCGCGAAGGAGGAGGGTTACGAGACGATAATGGTGAACAACAACCCCGAGACCGTATCAACCGACTACGACACCTCAGACAGGCTCTACTTCGAGCCAATAACCCACGAGGATGTCATGGACATATACGAAAACGAGCAGCCAGAGGGGGTTTTCGTTCAGTTCGGCGGACAGACTCCATTGAACATCGCAAGGCAGCTTGAAGAGAGCGGAGCGAAAATTCTCGGCACGTCTGTGGATTCCATAGACCTTGCAGAGGACAGGGAGAAATTTGCAGAGATATGCAGGAGGCTCGGCATTCCTCAACCGGAGAACGGCATAGCATTCAGCATCGAGGAGGCGAAGGAGATTGCGGGGAGGATCGGCTACCCCGTGCTCGTAAGGCCAAGCTACGTCCTCGGTGGAAGGGCGATGGAGATAATCTACGACGAAGAAATGCTGGAGAGGTACATAGAGGAAGCGATAGAGGTAAGCCCGGAGAAGCCGATACTGATAGACCGCTTTTTAGAGGATGCTGTTGAGGTTGAAGTGGACGCGCTCTGCGACGGTGAGGAGGTCGTCATTGGAGGGATCATGGAGCACATAGAGGAGGCTGGGGTTCACAGCGGCGATTCGGCATGCGTTCTGCCACCTCAGACGATCCCGCAGGAGATCATCGAGAGGATTGTGGACTACACGAAGAGGCTCGCCCTCGAGCTGAAAGTTGTGGGGCTGATAAACATTCAGTACGCGGTTAAGGGAGACACGGTCTACATACTGGAGGCGAATCCGAGGGCGAGCAGGACCGTTCCATTCGTCAGCAAGGTCACGGGCATACCTCTGGCAAAGATTGCAGCAAAGCTAATGCTCGGAAGGAAGCTGAGGGAGCTCGGCGTGAGGGAGAGGATATTCCCGAAGCACGTAGCCGTGAAGGAAGTGGTCTTCCCGTTCGTGAAGCTGCCCGGAGTGGACCCCGTGCTTGGACCGGAGATGAAGAGCACCGGCGAGGTCATGGGCATTGACTACGACTTCGGCATCGCCTACTACAAGGCGCAGCTTGCCGCGGGAATGAGGCTGCCTCTGGAGGGCACGGTGTTCATAAGCGTCAGGAAGGAGGATAGGGAGAAGGTGCTGCCAGTTGCAAAGAAGCTCAGCGAGATGGGGTTCAGGCTCCTTGCCACAGACGGGACCGCGGAGTTCCTCAAAAGCAACGGAATTGATGCCGAGATCGTTCTGAAGGTCAGTCAGGGGAGGCCCAACGTCATTGACAAGATAATCAACAGGGAGATAGATTTCATAATCAACACTCCGAGCGGGAAGAGGGGTAAAACCGAGGGCTACATGATCAGGAGAGCTGCAGTGGACTACGGAGTGCCCTACATCACGACGATCAGCGGAGCGATAGCTGCTGTGAAGGGTATAGAGGCCATGAGGAGGGCGAAGATGACAATAAAGAGCATCCAGGAGTACCACAGGGATCTGGATGAGGGAAGTTGAGGAGCTGCTGAGAAAGCTGGACGGAAGGACCGTGTCCAGAATTTTTCTCGAAAAGTTAGCCGACAGCGTGAACCTCGACCACACGAGGCACCTGAGGGCTGGGAAGCCTGAGGCTGTGCTTGCCGAGTTCAAGAGCCTCGAAGAAGTGGTCGAAATAGCAAGGAAGTGCGTTTCTGAAAAAAGACCGATCCTCTTCACTAGGATAACCGATGAGCAGGCCTCGGCCCTTTCTGAGCTCGGCCTCAACGTAAACAGGAGAGCGAGGACCGCGAGGCACATGAAGCTCGGTGAAAACGCAGGAAAGGTGGCAATTTTCGCAGCTGGCACGTCAGACGTTCCCGTTGCTGAGGAGGCAAGAGAGACTGCAGAGTTCCTTGGAATGGAGGTGCTGAAGTTTTACGACGTTGGCGTTGCAGGCATACACAGGCTCATCGAGCCGCTGGAGGTGCTGACGAAGGAGGACGTGGACTCTGTGATCGTGGTGGCTGGCATGGAGGGGGCTCTTCCATCCGTAATAGCGGGACTCATAGACCTGCCTGTCATCGCAGTTCCCACGTCCGTGGGCTACGGCACAAGCCTTAGGGGGTTCACCGCACTCTTTTCGATGCTCCAGAGCTGCTCCTCCGGAGTTGCGGTGATGAACATAGACAACGGGTTCGGTGCAGCTGTCTTCTCGCACCTCATCTCGAAGAGGGTCAGGGAGAAAAAATCATAAACGCTTCTCGAACACGCCTCTCGCCTTCTGGAGGGACTCGCTGTCGTACACGACCAGCGCGACCTCTCTCAGATTTCTGGCACTACCTGAAAACTCTTCGACGGCTTTCAAGAACGTTTCAACCACCATCTCGAGCGGACATCCGTAGATTCCCGCGCTCACAGCGGGAAACGCAACGCTCTTCAATCCTAGCTCGTCTGCCTTTTTCATCGGCCCAATGAACGCGAACCTGAGCTTTTCTTCGTAGCTCTCGCCCCACTTTCCCCTGCAGATTGGTCCGACGGTGTGGATGACGTACTTTATCCCCCTCTCCTCGAGCCTCATAGCTGGAGTAACGACGACCTCACCGTGCTCTATGTAATCCCTGCCAACCTGCTCCCTCATCGCCTTTTTGCTGAGCTTCGTGTATTCAGCAGCATTTCCCGCACATGCCTTCGCGATTGCGTAAGCCACCCCACCTCCGTGCTCAAGGTACTTGTTTGCCGCATTGACAATCGCCTCGGCAGGGTATGCGGTGATGTCTCCCTGGACGAGCTTTACAGCAATACCGCCAAAGTTCAGGACGACTTCGGGCTCCATGTTCTGATTACTGCAGTTACCCTATAAATCATTTCCAGCACCTTACGTTTCCGTTATTCTGGAAAAAGTTATAAACTGTTCAGGTTTGTTCCCAACTAATGAGAAAATACCTGTCAAAAATGATTAAGCTTAGAAAACAGGAGGGGCTAAACGCGGTGATAGCCGAGATCAAGGTCCACTCCCCCAAGCACGGAGACCTGCTGGGAGGCAGGAAAATCCCGGACATCCTGAGAACGTACGAGAGGTGCGACGTTGCGGGAATATCCTACATAACTGAAAGGGATCACTTCAGAGGCGACTTCAGGACGTTCAGGGAGATCTGCAGGAACACGGACCTTCCAGTTCTCAGGAAGGACTTCGTAACGAGCGTCGATGAAGTGGAAAGGACGGCTGAAGCTGAAGGTTCCGCACTGCTGCTGATAGCAGGGCTTCTCGGCGAGAGAACCGCGGAGCTCGTTGATGCATGCAGCGATCACGGAATCGAGGCTCTCGTCGAAGTTCACTCTCCAGAAGACGTGGAACTTGTAAACGAGGTTAGCGCAAAGCTCGTTGGAATAAACAACAGGGACATTTCGAAGCTCGAACTCGACGACGGGAGCGTGGAGGTTACCGAGAGGCTCGCACCCCTGTTGAAATCGCCAGCTTTAAAGGTCAGCGAGAGCGGAATATTCACCCTCGACCACTTGAGCCGCGCTCTGAAACATGCGGATGCTGTTCTTGTTGGCACGGCCTTCATGGTGGCTGAAAACATGGAAGGGAAGGTCAGACAGTTCGTGAGGGGTGATGGGGATGCTTGAGCACGTAATCTCACCCAGGAGGATGACGTTCGATGAAGCATATGAAGTGTTCTCGCAACTTTTTGACGAAAATCCTTACAGAGTTGCGGGTTTTCTTTCAGCCCTCGAGGTGAGGGGTTATGAGGCAGAGGAGATTGCGGGGTTCGCAAGGGCGATGATTGACCGTGCCGTCTCTCTGAACCTGGGCGAGGTTACGGACGTAGTTGGAACAGGCGGTGACGGAATGGCCACGGTAAACGTGAGCAGTGCCGCAGCAATCATATTATCGCTGTTTACAAGGGTGGCCAAGCACGGTAACAGGTCTGTAACCTCGAAGAGCGGTTCAGCAGACTTTCTCGAAAAAGCTGGAGTTAAAATAATGCTCGACCCGGGTGAAGCGAGGCAACTGCTCGAGAAAACAAACTTCACGTTCCTCTTCGCACCGCTCTACCATCCGTCCCTGTCGAGGGTGATGCCCGTCCGGAAAAACCTGGGAATAAGGACTGTTTTCAACATTCTGGGCCCCCTCGCAAATCCCGCAAGGCCAGAGAGGATCCTGCTCGGCGTGAGTGAGGAGGTGCTGGCGGAAAAGATCGCCGTGGCCCTGAACATCCTCGGCGTTGATCGGGCAGCGGTCGTGCACGGCTATCCGATTGACGAGGTCAGTCCATCCGGAAGAACTCTCGTGTGGGAGGTTGACGGTGACAGGCTGGAGAGCTACACTGTAACTCCCGAGTACTTCGGCATGAAGAGGTGCAGGCTCATTCCATGCCTATCAGCTGAGGAGAGCGTGGAGAGAGTCAGAGCGGTTTTTTCGGGAAAAGGTCTGGAGGAGGACAGGAGGTTCATCCTGCTGAACGCATCTCTCGCACTCTACATCTGCGGTTTTGACGACTTCATCGAGGCGAGAGAGGTGGCAGAGAGCGCTCTCGATGGCAGTGCCATGAAAAAGCTGGAGGAAATAGCATGCGCGTCAGGCGGCTCGAACCGGTAGAGCCGGTCAAGCTCTACAGCGTCCTGAGAGAGGAAAGCTACCCGTTCATACTGGAGTCTGCCGACAGGCACAGCAGGAGAGCCAGATACACCTACGTCTCCGCAAATCCAGATTTTGTGGTTGAAATTGGCGAGAGGGGGACGAGGGTAGACGGAAAGCTCGTTTCAAAGGAGAAAAATCCTTTCAGGGCTCTCAAGAGTTTCAGCCTGAACTTTTCCGGAAAGCGCTTTTCCGGTGGGTTCGTTGGCTACATCCCGTACGACAGCGTCCTTCAGCACATCGGCAAGGAGGTGGAAAGGAGCTCCGTCTTCGGGCATTACAGCTCGTTTTTCGCATTCGACCACCTGGAGAACGGGCTTTACTTCTTCGCTGACAGCGAAGAGCAGATTGAGTGGGCTGAGAGCGTGGTAAGGAGGGCAAGGCGAGCTGACCTCGAATTCGAGGACTGCACTTCCGAAATTGCGGGACAGGATTCGGGGATGGAGGAGTTCGTCGAGGACGTTCTGAGGGCAAAGGATCACGTTTTTGCAGGAGACGTTTTTCAGGTCGTTATCTCAAGGGAATACTCAGTGGACACAGACATGTCCCCATTTCAGGCCTACCTGAACATGAGAAGGCTGAACCCCAGCCCGTACATGTTCTGCCTCGAGTTCGACGTCGCGCTTGCGGGCTCATCCCCCGAGACCCTTGCGAGCGTTGAAGATGGGTACCTGAAGGTCAATCCCATAGCGGGCACTGCGAGACGGGGCAGGAATCAGGATGAAGACGCTGAAATTGCCAGGAAGCTCCTAAAAGACGAGAAGGAGAGGGCCGAGCATGTAATGCTTGTTGACCTGGCAAGAAACGACGTCAGAAAGGTTTGCAAAGCCGGCAGTGTCGAGGTTGTCAGGTTCATGGAGGTGCTGAAGTACAGCCACGTGATGCACATCGAAAGTGAGGTCAGGGGCAGGTTGAGAGATGAGTGCGACGTTTTCGACGCGATCTCCGCATGCTTTCCAGCCGGGACGCTCACAGGGGCGCCGAAGATCAGGGCGATCGAGATCATAGACGAGATAGAGCGCTCGAAGAGGGGAGTTTACGGTGGAGCGGTGGGCTACTTTTCCAGAGAGGCCGACTTTGCGATAGCCATCAGGATGGCGGAATTCGGAAAAAAGGTCAGGGTCAGGGCTGGAGCTGGAATAGTGGCGGACTCTGATCCGGAAAGGGAGTACTTCGAAACTGAGAGAAAGATGGAGGCGGTTTTAAGGGCCCTGAAGGTGGAAAGATGATTCTCGTCGTTGACAACCGCGATTCGTTCGTGTGGAACCTTGTCGAATACGTTTCGCTGTTCGACAGGGTGAAGGTCGTGGAGAATACCGTAGATGCAGGAGAGGTGAGAAGGCTCAATCCGGATGGCATAATCATCTCTCCCGGTCCCGGGCATCCCAGAAGCAGGAAGGATGTCGGCAACAGCCCGGAAATCATTCTCAGGTCAGATGTGCCAGTTCTCGGAGTCTGTCTCGGACACCAGCTTATCGCCCACGTGTTTGGAGGCAGAGTGGAGAGGGTGAGCCCTGCCCACGGAAAGGCAAGTGTGGTGAGGCACGATGGAAAGGGAATCTTCCGCGGAGTCTCGAACCCGCTGAAGGCAGGGAGGTACCACTCTCTCGCGGTAACAGGGGTTCCGGACGGATTCAGGGTTACTGCGACCTCAGATGGAGTGGTCATGGGCATCAGGAGCAGGGATGGACTGCTGGAGGGTGTTCAGTTCCACCCGGAGAGCGTGCTCACCCCGAAAAAGGAGGGTCTCAGGATAATAGAGAATTTCGTGGAGGTGTGCAGATGATCGTGAAGGTATGCGGCATAAGGAGCATCGAGGAGCTCGAGTTCGTTGAGAGGTACGCAGATTTTGCAGGAGTCGTTATGGACAGCAGCTCTAAAAGATTTATAGATTATGAGGTGGCAAGAGAAATAATCGAGGTGGCATCAATCCCCGTCTTTGCTGTTCTCACATGCAGCAGCTTCGATGATGCCTGCAGAACCGCAGGGAAAATAAACGCAGAATGCCTGCAGATCCATTCCGGGATTTTTCCTGTGAGTGATTTTCTAATGCTGAAAGACCACGGATTCAGGCTTATTAAAGCGTTCAGGATACCAAAGCGTTCCAGGGACTTCAGAAGGGATGCCGAGAATACAGTCAGGAGAATTGAGCAGTACAAACCCGACTTCGCGCTCCTCGACACGGGGAGGGGCACCGGTGAGCTCCACGATCTCAGAGTGAGCAGAGAGGTGGCAGAGGTGGAAAGGGTGATCCTTGCTGGCGGCCTCAATCCCGGGAACGTCAGATCGGCGGTTGAATTCGTGAAGCCTATTGGTGTTGACGTTTCGGGTGGGGTTGAGAGAAACGGCAGGAAGGACGAATCCCTTGTCAGGAGATTTGTGAAAAACGTCAAGGCGGGAATCTCAGAAAGGGTGATCAGATGAGATTTGGCGAGTTTGGGGGAAGGTTTGTCCCCGAGATGCTCATACCTCCGCTCGAGGAGCTGGAGGAAAAGTACGAGGAGCTTAAGGAAAGTGAGGAGTTCAGGAGAGAGCTTGATTACCTGCTGAGGAGCTACGCAGGAAGGCCCACCCCGCTTTACTATGCCAGGAATCTGAGCGAAAAAATTGGTGGGGCGAGGATATACCTGAAGAGGGAGGATCTGCTACACAGCGGAGCGCACAAGATAAACAACACTCTCGGCCAGGCTCTTCTCGCGAAACACATGGGGAAGAGCAGGCTCATAGCTGAGACGGGAGCGGGACAGCATGGTGTTGCCACTGCGATGGCCGGAGCGAAGCTCGGGCTGAAGGTGGACGTGTACATGGGAGCTGAGGACGTTGAGAGACAGAGGCAGAACGTTTTCAGGATGAAGCTGCTTGGAGCGAACGTCATTCCTGTTAAAAGCGGAAGCAGAACCCTCAAGGATGCGATAAACGAGGCCCTGAGGGACTGGAGCAGGAGCTTTGAACATTCCCACTACCTCATTGGCTCGGTGGTCGGCCCTCACCCCTATCCCACAATCGTCAGGGACTTTCAGTCCGTTATCGGGAAAGAGATCAAAGCCCAGATCCTCGAAACCGAGGGCTGCCTGCCGAAGGCGATAATTGCGTGCGTCGGTGGAGGGAGCAACGCCATCGGTGCGTTTCACGAGTTCATCGAAGACAGAGAGGTGAGGCTGATAGGAGTCGAGGCTGGAGGAAAGAGCATCGAGAGCGGGGAGCATGCCGCAAGCCTCAGTGCAGGAGAGAAGGGTGTGCTGCATGGAATGCTCTCCTACTTCCTTCAGGATGAGGATGGTCAGATTCTCGACACCCACAGCATTTCTGCCGGGCTTGATTATCCGGGAGTAGGGCCAGAGCATGCGTGGCTCATGGAAACAGGAAGGGCGGAGTACGTGACGGCATCAGATGAAGAAGCATTATCGGCCTTCATGGAGCTGTCAAGGACTGAAGGGATAATTCCAGCACTCGAATCTGCCCACGCCCTGGCATATGGGATGAAACTCGCGGAGCAGCTTGACAGGGACGATGCAATCGTGGTGAACCTCTCCGGCAGGGGGGACAAGGACATGGGCATAGTTATGGAGGTGCTGGAAAATGCTTGAAAAATCACTCGTTACATTCATCACCGCAGGCGATCCCAGCCCGAAAAAAACCCTGGACTTCATGCTCGTTCTTGAGAGGTACTCCGACGTGATCGAGCTCGGGATTCCCTTCAGCGACCCGGTTGCCGATGGCAGTGTGATTCAGAAAGCCAGCATCAGAGCTTTGAAGAAAGGTTTCAGAGTAAGAGACGTCTTCGAGATCGTCAGGGGGTTCAGAGACCACTCTGAAAAGAAGGTTGTGCTGATGACGTACTACAACCCCGTATTCAGAATGGGGGTTGAGAAGTTCATCAAACTTTCAGCTGAGGCTGGAGTTGATGGCATAATTGCGGTTGACCTGCCAGCAGACAGCAGCAGGGAATACGTGGAGCTCTGCACAAAGCACGGAATCAGAACGATTTTCATGGCATCTCCCAACACAAAAGATGAGAGGCTGAGGATTATTGATAACGCGAGCACGGGATTCGTTTACCTCACCTCTGATTACGGTACCACGGGAAAGAGAGAAAGAATCGGCGATAGGGCGTTCGACCTCCTCAGCAGGGCAAAATCCATCTGCATGAATCCCGTCGGTGTGGGGTTTGGAGTTTCCAAAAAGGAGCATGTGAGAGCGCTGATTCAGGCGGGAGCTGATGGAGTGATTGTTGGCAGCGCGATAGTGGAGCTTATTGAGAGGTATGGAGAAAATGCAGAGGGATACATTGAGGAAAGGGTCAGGGAGCTTGCCAGAGGGCTTGATAATTGATCTACTCTTTGCCTCCACTTTTCAGAAGCAGAATAAGGACCATCAAACTCACAAATTGAAAGTTCTCAGCCCCGAAATCTGACGGGTAAAACTATTTTAACCTATCGTGCCCACCATCCATGAATGGTCAGGAGCCTGTCAGAGCTGAAGGGATACCAGATAGTCGGAAGGCACTCGGCTGTGAAGACGTGCCTGTGGCTGAAGAAATCTCTCAAGGATGAGGGTTATTGCTACAAGCAGAAGTTTTATGGAATCGCCAGCCACCGCTGTTTGCAGATGTCTCCCGCTTTGATCTGCAACCTGTCGTGCGTCCACTGCTGGAGGCCCCTTGACCTGATGCCTCCATTCAATGATTGGGACGATCCGGAGTTCATATTCCGGGAGTCGATTAAGGCTCAGCACCGCCTTCTCAGCGGTTTTCACGGCACTGAGGGTGTGAACAGGAGGAAGCTTGAGGAGGCTTACAGGCCAAACCAGGTGGCGATAAGCCTCATTGGTGAGCCCACCCTCTATCCGAGAATAGACGAGCTGGTTGACGTTTACGGGAAAAACGGCTTCACGACATTTCTTGTCACAAACGGCACGAATCCGCAGGCCGTGGAGAGAGTTGAGCCCTACCAGCTGTACCTGAGCGTTACAGCATGGAGTGCGGACTCCCACAGATCTCTGCAGGGCAGGGACCGGTGGGACAAGGTGGAGAGGACGATGAGGATTATGGCTGAAAAGGACAGCAGAACAGTGATCAGGCTGACGCTGATGAGGGGGATAAACATGGAGCCGGAAAAGTTCGTGGACATCGTGAACAGAGTTCAGCCAGACTTCATTGAGGCCAAGGCGTACATGCATCTCGGGCATTCAAGGCTCAGGCTTGAAAGGAGTGCGATGCCATCGCATGAGGAGATAAGGGCGTTCTCCGAGGAGCTCTCAAAGCTCGTGGGGTATGAGGTTAAGGACGAGAGCGAGGTGAGCAGGGTGGTGCTCCTTGAGAGGTGAGTACCTGCAGAGGCTTAGAGAGGAGTTGGAGGAGAAGGAGAGGGTGAGGGAGGAGCTCATACTGAAGTCGAGGGAGCTCAGGCTGAACAGCTCCAAAGCCATTGCGAACATCCACGCCGGCAGGTTCGAGAAGTCCGGGGAGTTTCTGGAGAGGGCAAGGGCGCTGCTCGACGAGGTTCTGGGTTACAGAGACCGATACCCTGAGCTTTTCTACCTCGCACATGATGCGATTCAGGAGTTCGTCGAGGCATATGCATTCAGGCACGTGGTCGAAAGGCTCGAGCTTCCGGAAGACCTGCCTGTGGATGTCCCGCAGTCGGTTCTTCCGGGCCTCGCGGACTGCGTTGGAGAGATGAGAAGGTACGCGCTGACGCTCATGGTGAGGGGAGAGGAGTTCGATAAGGTCGAGAGGATAATCGAGCTGATGGAGGAGACATACTTCACCCTGATAGAGTTCGACTTCCACGACAAGCTGACAGGCAACCTCAGACCTAAGCTGGACATGGCGAGAAACGCGATAGAGAGGACCAAGTCGGACTACCTGACCGCGAAGGTCTCGAAAGCGGTAGGGTGAGAAAAGCTTTTCTTTTTTCAGTGTAAAATCCTCCCGATGGGGAGGGTTTTCCTGATAGGCATTGCCGGAGACAGCGGTTCGGGCAAAACGACTTTTGCCGAGGGCATCAGAAGGATGTTTCCCGGAAGAGTTGTAGCGTTCAGCATGGACGACTACCACACCCTGTCCAGGAGGGAGAGGCTTGAGAGGGGAATAACACCCCTGAATCCTGAAATGACTGACCTGGAGCTGTTCAGGGAGCACCTGCTGAAGCTCAGGGATGGAAAAGCGATTGAGAAGCCGGTTTATGACCACTCTCTCGGCGAGAGGAGGTGCTGCGAGACCTTTAAGCCAGGGGAAATCGTGATCGCCGAGGGGCTGCACACCCTCTACGAAGGGCTCAACGAGATTTACGATTACAGGATATTCGTTGACCCTGCCAGAGAGATCAAGAGGATGTGGAAGCTGAAAAGGGATGTTGAGGAGAGAGGCTACAGGAGAGAGGACGTCATCAGGGAGATAATCCTGAGGGAGCCGGACTACAAGAGATTCGTGGACTTCCAGAAAATCTATGCCGACACAATCGTGAAGATCTACCCCAGCATGCTGAAGAGCTCGGAAAGGATAGCCTACCTGTCCTCCCAGGAGGAGATGTACCGGGTGAGGCTCGTCTTCACCAACCTTTCGGTGAACATGAAGCATGTCGGCCTGAAGCTGGACCTCTCGAGGATGATCAAGGCCGGAGAAAGGGATTTCGCCATATCTTTCTTCTCGGACTACTACCACGGAAGAAGGGCGAGCTTCATAGACGTGGATGGCTTTCTGAGCGTGGAAATTTTCGAATCGCTCCTCGACGTTCTGAGGGACGAGACGGGAGAAAAGCTCAAGTGGGACGTTGGAGAGTATGCAAGCTCCACAGAGGTTGCGAAGCTGATGATATGCTGGAACCTGGTTGAGGTCATGAAGTCCAGGGGCGATTAGCTTCTCCCTTCATCGAGGCCAACAAGCCCCTCATCAATCTCCCTGATGATCCTTTCTCCGGCACTCTCGCTGACTATTCCCTTCCTGACCAGCTCGCTGACCGCGCTCCTCTCTACCACGAGGACCTCCCTCCACACCTTCCGGTACTCCTCCTGCCTTATGTCGTCCCTGCTCAGAACCTCGGAAACTCTGGTCCTGAGTGTCTGCTCGGCTTTTTTCAGCTCTTCAATAACGTGGCTTGCGACTTCGTGGTCCACCTCACCCTTCGACGCCATTCTGCCGAGCTCGTCTATCGCCCTTCTGATGGCGTACAGCCTCGCCCTCAGCTCCTCGTACTCTGCCTTGTCCTCGTCCTTCCCGAAGATCCTCCTCGCGTAGACATCGAGGCTGAGGCCCTGAACCACAAGCGAGAATATGACCACTCCGAAGACCATTGAGACTATCTCGTCCCTCATGGGCCCTTCGTAGCTCAGCGCGAGAGCGACCGGTATGGTTCCGTGGAGCCCACCCCAGAACACGACGTTCTGCCAGGACAGCCGCATCCTCATGGCGGAGAGCAATGGATACACCACCACAGCTCTGCCAGCCAGCACCGCGAGAATTGCGACTGCAATTAAGCCTGCATGCTCTGAGAGCCTGTAAACAGGTGTATCGAGACCTATCAGGATGAACACCAAGGAGTTCACGATGAAGACAACGGCACTCCAGAAGTTCACAAGCGTTATCCTCGTCGTGGGCGACATTGAAAACTCGGCCCCGTAGTTGCCGACTATCAGACCTGCTGTGACGACAGCGATGACTCCAGAGACCCCGAGGTTTTCGGCGAGGAGGAACGTTCCGAAGGCCAGAATTACCGTGAGCGTAACCTCTATGAGTGCGTCATCAATGTGGGCGAGGACTCTGTACGCTGCGTACCCGAAAATGAATCCCACCACCACTCCACCAATGCACACGAAGAAGAACTCCACCACACCCCTCGATAGAGAGGTGCTTCCGGCCAGCATCCCGAGGAGTATTGAGTATATCACCACGGCCGTGCCGTCGTTTATTATGCTCTCTCCCTCCATTATCGTCGTGAGCCTTTTCGGAGCTCCGAGCTTCTTGAATGTTGCAAGCACGGAAACAGGGTCCGTGGGCGAGACCATTGCGGCAAAAATCAGAGCGAGCAGGAGTGGAATTCCAGAAAGGCTTGCTATGTACCCCGCGACGAGTATGCTTACCACGAGCCCTGCCGTGGCCAGGCTCAGGATCGGCCTGAGGTTCCTCCTCAGCTCCCCGAGATCCATCGCGAGAGCTCCTTCAAACAGGAGGGGTGGGAGGATGAGCGTGAAGACAAGCTCCTTCGTCAGCTGAATTGGTGGAAAAATGCCGGATAGCCCGACGGCAAGACCGACGAGCACCAGGGCGATGGTGTAGGAAAAGCGGACGTATTTTACCGCAGTGGCTATCAGGATTGCTATGAGGAGTAGCGAGAGGAGTTCGGCAAGCAGTTCCATGGAATCAAAAAAGAGGTCTTGTAGATAAATACAGTGGTTACTTTCTGAAGGTTATCCCTGCATACCCGACAACGTAGCTCTTGTCCGCAACATCACCGCTCGTGGAGTAGTGCACGAGACTCGCACTCGCTCCGAAGTGCCTGGCCACGAGCATCGCAACGGCAATCGGCCCGTACCCGCACACGCTGGCCTGCATGTCGTACACCGTTCTGTAAAACTTTCCGACGTCCATGCTCTCTATGGCCTGAATCACCACCTCGTCCCTCCTCCTGCACTCCTCGTCTGGCAGGTAGTGGTGCATGTCGCTTGATGCGACAATCGCAAAGCTCCTGCCGGTCTCCTCGTACGCCTTCACAATCTCCTCAGCCACCTCCCTCGCACTCTCCTCGTCCTGCAGGCCCATGCAGATGGGTACGATCCTGAAGTCTCTGTGCAGGTACTGCAGGAAGGGTATCTGCACCTCAAGGCTGTGCTCCTCGGCGAAGGCCATCTCATCAGGAACGACCGCTATTCTCGGCATCGCCTCGATGAACTCCTCGTCGGGCTCGACGACGCCAAGGGGTGTCATCCACTCGTCCCTTGAGACTGCAACCGGCATCCCGAATCCCGTGTGGTTGGGTCCGACGATTACATAGGTCTCCACATCCGGCAGCAGAGAGTGAACCCTGCCGGCGGTCCTGCCGGAGTACATGTAGCCTGCGTGGGGGGAGACTATCGCCACCACGTCTTCGTCCTTCATCCCCCTCTCAGTGAACTCCCCGAGCATTGCGAGGAGCGATTCGGGATTTGACGGATAGAATGATCCTGCGAACTTCGGATACCTCATAGTTGTTAAATATGACAGGATTCTAAATAAA